>JAHJHM010000228.1 GCA_018823915.1 Candidatus Omnitrophota bacterium | reverse complement strand
ATTATTTATTTTTCTTTGCCGTAATTACTAATTTTGCAATAATCTCTATTATTTCTTCTATTTCTTTTAAGTTTATTTTGCATTTTTCACTTTGCAATTTGCATTTTGCAATAAAACGTACTTTACTGACTATTTACCTTACATTTCCGTTAAGTTTACTCTTCCACTAACACAACCAGCTCGTTATGGTAAAACTTGGCTAATCCTTTTCTAATCGGTAAATGTACCTTCCAGTCGATAGTGATCTCCCCTTCTCCCAAAAGAGTAATTATATTGTGGTGATAATCCAGAATTTCCAGCATCCCTTGTTCTCCGGGAAGGCTTACACTCCAAGCCTCCCCTTCATAAAAGGTATGCCTGGGGTTGAGAATTAAAACTTTGAACATTATCTAAGGATTACCAAAATCTTTCAATATGTTATCAAGCTTCATCTTTATCTCGGCAGTTAACTCTTTCTTATCTTCGATTTCTTTTATTAACTGAGGATCGCGCCTCTGCATGCGCTCGAAAATCTCGATCCTATCTGCCTGAGCTTTCTCTAAAGATAAATTATCCCAACAGCCTTTCCTGTAGGCATAAAATAAAACTACCTGTTCACTCAAAGAAACCGGGGAATGGATTTCTTGCTTAAGCAGTTCGCAAAGGAGCCGCCCCTTTTTTAAACGAATTTCTACTTCTTCACTCAGGCGGGCGTTCATTTTGGTAAGCTGCTCGGCCTGGCGGTATTGCAGATACTCCAATCTCAAACCGGCGGCTAATTCTCTTATCGCCGGCCATTGAATTTTATTGCCGATTCGGGAAACCGAAAGCCCTAAATCGACTGCCGGCCTAAACCCTTCATAGAAAAGAGGAGCGGCTAAATAAATCTGGCCGTCAGTCATGGAAATAAGATTGGAAGGGATATAGCCGGTAATGTCGCCGTCAATGGTTTGGGCAATAGGCAAAAAGGTCATTGCCCCGCCACCCATTTCAGGGCTTAACTTAGCTGCCCGCTCCATCAATTGGGAATGGATATAGAATATATCGCCGGGGTAAGCGTCTCTACCGGGAAAACGTTCTAAGAGAAGGGAAATCTGCCGCCAAATCCAGGCATGCTTGGTCAAATCGTCAAAGACGACCAACACCTTTCTTCCTTGATCCATAAAATATTCCCCTAAACTTGCGGCGGCATAAGGAACGATATACTGCTGGCCGGCGGTAACAGCCGCGCTGGCAGCCACTACAATAGTATAATCAAAAGCGCCGCCTTCTTTGAATAATTCTATCACTTTACTTAGATCCCGTTCTGTCTTGCCGATGAAACAATAAATGCACACCATTCCTTTATCTTTCTGATGCAGTATAGTATCTGTGGCAATCGAAGTTTTTCCCGTTACTCTATCTCCTGCAATCAACTCCCTCTGGCCGCAGCCTAAGGGAATAAGCATATCGATAATCTTTATTCCCGTTTCAAAAACCTCGTTAATAGGGACTCTTTCTAAAACCGAAGCTGCCTCGCCAAATAAAGGGTAATAGTTTTGGGGCTTGATCGCGCCCTTTCCATCAAGAGGTTCACCCAGAGCACTCACTGCCCGGCCTAAGTAAGACTCTCCTACTCCTATCTTAAACTCCTCATCGACACAACTAAAAGCTTTATCTCCCCTTCTGATTTTTTCTTTCTCTTTTAATAAAAGTACCGCTGCCTCATCTTCTTTAAATCCAACGATTAAGCCTAAAGTCCCATAGCCGAATTTTACCAATCCTCCCAACGCGCAGAAAGAAAACCCGCTCACCTTAACGATACTCTGCTGTACCCTTTCTACCCGGCCGTATTCTTTTAAAACAACCAACTTCATAAGATTTTGTCAACTTAAGCTCTTTACCTCAAAATAAGACTATTTTGATACCTTTTTAGTTTGAACATACTGAATAATAAAAAATAACCCGCCAAATATACCCAGGAAAATAATAACTGCCCAGATCATTCGAAATGCCGTTTGCGCCGAGGGCAGGGGGATAATCCCGAATAAAGACCGGTAAGTCTGCTTCAGAAGTTTGCCCGCCTGCCTGCCGCCGGCCTCTATCTTAAGCGCCAATTTCTCTGATTTTCTGATATCATCTTTGATTTTCTCTATCCTCTTCAGATTGTCGCGAAACGCGCCGATTTGCATTTCCAAACTTTGCTCTCTGTTCTGACTGGCAATAATCTCGGCGATAGAGTCAATTATATCATCCCGCAGTTCTAACCCCAGGGAGTAATCACCGCCGCCCTTAAGAAGATCGGCCATTTTTTGCCCGTAATCACTAAAAATATTCAGCTTCTCTAAGTCAATCTTCCACACGTCCTTTAACTCGACCTTATAAACTTTGTTTTCCTGCGGCTCTAAATCGAGGTCTTTGCACAAATAAAATAATTTCTCCGCCAAATCGTATTTTAATTCCAAATCTTCCTTCTGTAATACATCATCGGGCTTTATTTCCCGCGGCAGATAATAAACAAAAGCGAACTTCTCTTTCTTGCTGTCAGCGGGGTTGTTTATTTTTAGGCTAAGCTTTACCGCCTCCAGCTCTTCTTTATCCAAAAAAAACTCTTCTTCTCCTAAACCGGCTAAAAACTTACTCTGCTCAATAAATTCCTGAGGAACCACTCCCTTATTCACGGCAATAAGCTCTAAGGAGGCGATTTCTTTATTGATCTTCGCTAAGCTGTCTAAGCTCTGCCGGTAATTTTCTCTTCGTTCCCTAATCGTAAGCAAACCTTCCTCCTGTCGGGCGATAATCTTATCCAATTGGGTTTTTATATCTTCTCCTAATTCTTTCCCTATTTCTTCTACTGCCGAACCGGCCAATAAATCAACCAACCCTTGAGTATATTGCCTGATAAAGCCAAGTTCTTTCTCCTTAAGCCGCCAAACGTCGGAAACTTCCACGATAAATTTACTCAGCTCCTGCGGCTTTAAATCCACCTTTTTTTTCTCGACGCAATAAACGGATTTCCTGACGTCATAATTTATCTCTAACTCTCCGCTGTCGATAACGTCCTCAGGCGCAAATTCAGGGGGTAACTCCCGGCACACATCTACTTCTTGCGCCTCTTCCCGGGAAGGATTAAAAGCAGTAATGTTCAGCTTGATCTGGGAATAACAATTCAAGCTCAAAAGACAAAAACCTACAAATAATAACCCCTTCCATCTGCCCATATTAGTTTAAATGTAAATATTCACTGAACACCGTCCAAATTCTTTTGAATATCCAGTGAATATTCAGTGCAAAATGCAAATTGCAAATTGTAAATTGTAAAAGTT
>JAHJHM010000227.1 GCA_018823915.1 Candidatus Omnitrophota bacterium | reverse complement strand
ATCTACTGTTAAACCATAATCAACAATAGACATCGTTATACCTCCTCAATGAGCGCGTAACTTATGGAACGAAGTGAACATAAGTGGATGCGCAAATTGATCCCGAAGAGCTTCTGAAAAATGTCGCAAGAGATTTTTCAGATATTTAGGCGCGAGGGACAATATGTAAGTTTAATAAATTCAATAGTTTTCCAATGAGCGCGTCACTTATGGAACGTAGTGAACATAAGTGGCTGCGCGAATTGATATGAAAATCTACCTCTATGTTTTATCCGTAATTGCTTGTGTTTTCTTATATCTTTTAAATAGAGAAGCTGTAGTCTCTGTTGGCTGAGCCCCTTTCTTAATCCAACTTTCGTATTTTTCAATACTGAGCTCTAGGAGTTTACGAGTTGGATCATAATAGCCGATTTCTTCTACAAAACTAGACTCCCGCGGCTTGCCCGCCTCAACCACTACAATCTTATAGTGAGTTCTTCCCTTAGCCGATTTACCCGGCCTTCTTAATCTAATCTTAAGCATTTTTATTCCTCCTTATCTACCTGCCTGCCAGCCTTATTGCTAAAATAACTGCTTTTGCCTTATTTATTGTTTCCTTATATTCATTCAACGGCTTAGAGTCGCTGACGATTCCTGCCCCGGCTTGAACATATGCCTTATTATTTTTAAATACAATCGTCCTGATTATTATACAAGTATCTAAACTTTTTGTGAAGGAAAAATATCCTACACATCCCGCGTACACTCCTCTTGCCTCTGGTTCAAGCTCATTTATTATCTGCATCGCTCTCACCTTAGGCGCTCCACTAACTGTTCCTGCGGGAAAGCAACTTACTAAAGCAGAAAAAATATCTTCGCTTTCTTTAATTTTTGCCCTTACTTCACTTACGATATGCATTACATGAGAAAATTTCTCAATAGTCATAAATATGGGAACAGTGACACTCGCGGCTTTGGCAACATGGCCTAAATCATTCCTTGCTAAGTCTAAAAGCATAATATGCTCTGCTTTCTCTTTAGGATCGTTTAAAAGAGAATCTTGCAATTGAGAATCCTCAAAATCATTTCTGCCTCTTTTTCTTGTTCCGGCAATAGGCCGTGTAGTTAGCTCTTTGTTCTCGCACCTTATGAGCATTTCAGGAGAAGATCCGCACAATTTCACATCTTTAAAATTTAAATAAAACATATATGGAGAAGGGTTAAGAATTCTTAAATAACGGTAAGCAGTAAAAGGGTCTGCCTTATAGTTAAGAGAAAACCTCTGAGAAAGGACTGTCTGGATAATTTCTCCTTCTTCTATATATTTTTTTGCGCGTCTTACGGCAGTAAGAAAATCTTTCTTTTTAAAATTAGATTCTACCTCATCAGAAAAAGGATTTTCGCAAGAACCTACCTTAACGTTTGTCAGAGAAAAAGATAAGGCGGGAAGCTTGTGAGGAACAATAGCCTTTTCATAAATTCTTTGAAGAGTTTCTTTCTCCATAAAATAAATCTCTTTTAAATGCTTTTTTTCTTCCAGGAATAAAAAGGAAAAAATTTCAATTTGCCTTCTTAGGTGGTCAAAAACTATAAGGAACTTGGGAAGAATAAAGTAAGAATCATAAGCATTAACGGGATCGGGCAAATCTTTCCCTACATCTTCATAGAATCTTACCATGTCATAACCAAAATAGCCGACAAATCCTCCTAAAAAACGTAATTTTTTTCTTGAGGCAAGATTAAAACGGCTCATTATTTTTTTTAATTCAAACAGCGGATCCCTCTTTGTTTCAAAATTGATAGGCTCTTTGCCTCTAATATAAATTTTTTTTCCTTTAGTCTTAAAAGTGCGCAGCGGCATAAACCCCAAAAAAGAAAAATGGCAAACTTTTTCCTGTCCTTCCACAGATTCCAAAAGAAAACTCTCGCCCTTGTAAGATTTCCTTAAACCGTAATAAACCGAGGGTGGCGTCAACCAATCAGAATAAAATTTATGGGAAAAAACAATAAAATTGTGCTTTTTTGATAATTTTACAAATTCTCTAAAAGTTGGTGTCATCTCCATAATTCTTAATCCTTTATCCTGTTAAGCGATTTTCCTATAAAAACAGCTCTTCTCTCCCGTATGGCAGGCAGGCCCTGTTTGTTCTACTTTTATAAGTAAAGTATCGTTATCGCAATCGTAATAAATTTCCTTTATCTTCTGAATATTACCGCTGGTTTCTCCTTTCCTCCAAAGAACCTTCCTTGAGCGCGAATAAAAACAAGTTCTTTTCTCCTTTAAGGTAAGCTTTAAAGACTCTCTATTCATATAAGCAAGCATTAAAACCTTCTTGCTTTTTTTATCCTGGATAATTGCAGGAATAAGTCCTGAGGAGTTAAACTTTAATTTTGGTAGTACGTTAAATTTCTTTTTGCCGCTATTTACCACGCCCCTTCCTTGAATACCTCGTGGCTTAGAAATCCTTACAGTGGGAATTAATACATCGATAGAAGGGGCGGGGTTTATTTGTAATTTCCTTATCATCTTATTCTTCATAGATCTCCTGTTTATCATTTTAGAAATCAGATTATATCACACCTATCAGAAAATCCCAAAACAAAACAAAAAATTACATCAACGAGAAAATTCCTTACTGCAAGAAAAACTCTCCTTTCTGCTGGGAAATTTTCTCTTTTTCACATCTTTGATGAATTCAAGGGTAGTATTTTTTATCTCACAGTAAAAATCCTTATAAACTCTCACAAATTTAGGTTTTATTTTTTTATAAAGGCCGAGAAGGTCATAAAGAACAAGCACCTGACCGTCACATTTATTTCCTGCCCCAATACCAATAGTTGGAATTTTTAATTTTTCGGTAATTAGAGAAGCTAATTGATAAGGAATACATTCTAAAACAATACTAAAAACTCCTAAATCCTGCAATGTTTTTGCCTGTTTTATCAAATTAAGCGCGGACTCCTCATCCTTACCTTGAACCTTATATCCTCCTAAAAGATGAACGGTTTGGGGAGTTAAGCCAATATGGCCCATAACAGGAATTTTATTCTTGATCAGCCTCTTTACCACATAGGCACAATCTCTGAACCACTCTACTTTTACCGCTTGCGCCCCGGCCTCGATAAATTTTTTCGCGTAATAAGCACACTCTTTAGGGTCTTTTTGATAACTTACATAAGGCATATCCGCGACTACCAACGCTCTCTCTACCCCCATTGCTACCGCCCTTGTGTGGTTAAGCATTTCCCCAAAGCTCACTTTCCGAGTTTCACTCATTCCCAAAACCACATTGGCTAAAGAATCCCCCACTAAAATTATATCTACTCCTGCTTCATCTAAAATTTTGGCAAAGGAGTAATCATAACATGTAAGCATCGTTATCTTCTCTTTATCTTTCTTTTTTAAGATATCACTTATTTTTGTCTTATCCATGGAGATACCCTCATACCCTAACGGGCACAGGCGGGCACAAGCAGACCCTCCTGATGTAAATATTCACTGAACACCGTCTAAATTCTTTTGAATATCCAGTGAATATTCAATGCAAAATGCAAACTGTAAATTGTAAAAGTT
>JAHJHM010000226.1 GCA_018823915.1 Candidatus Omnitrophota bacterium | reverse complement strand
TCGATGGTCAAGCCCGGAGGCAATTCACCCGGATTCCACACCTCAAGGCGATCAGAAAAAAGCATAACCTGAACACTCGCATTACTGGCATAATTACGATGCACAACAGCGTTGACAATACCTTCAGCCACTGCCTCACGAGGAAGTTCATACTTGACCGGGGCTTGGGCCCCGAGCAAACGCGTGCCAACAGACCTGGTGATCTTTGACATTACAAAATCGAGCGACTGATCCACAAGTTCAAAAATAGCGCCTTTATAAATCTGATATGACGGAATGGGTTTTCGAACCTCGGTGCCATGAAAATGAAGGCACTTGACCTCGGATGTAATAAGAAACCGCTGAGGTTTTTTTCCAAATAACAAAATAGCCGCATGGCTAGGTTTATCGCCAACCAATAAATTAAGATGACTAAGAGCGGTGCGTACCTCTTCTAAATACACTTCATCCGCGCGGCGATCGATAGCGGGTAAATCTTCAAATAAAAACACCTCGAAGAATCGGCTTAATAGCGCGTCACCATAAATATAGCTTCGTAATGCCCTGCGTTCCTCTTTGAATTCTTTCTGGACACTACTGAAAAATATTTTATATTTCATACCCCATTTCCCCTGCTTAATCAGCCTTCCACCATTCAGCAGGGTATCCCCTGCTGTTTATATACCGATCTCATCCAATAACAAAACCATTTAAATCTTCTGGCGTTACTATCTGATAAGTGCTATTAGGATATTCCTTCCATTTGGCCAGAATTCTAGCATATTCCCGCGGCCTGAATTTGAACTCAAAACCATGCAGAGCGCCTTCTCTCTCTTCTACAAGATCAATTTCGCTGCCATCATATGTTCTCCAAAAATACTGGTTCGCCTGAATATTATGGTATTCGCGGTATTTCATTCGCTCCACAACCATGAAATTTTCCCACAAGGCGCCAAGATCATCCCGCTTATCAACCGGATTAAAATTGTTAATAATCGCGTTACGGATACCCAGATCATAAAAATAGATCTTTCTCAATTTTGACAGTTCCCGCCTCTTATTTCTCGTAAAAACAGGCAGGCGGAAAATAATAAAACTCTGTTCCAGTATATGCACGTAGCGCTCAACTGTAGCGCGGTTTACCTTAAGCAAATTCGCAAGTTCTGTATACGAAACCTCTCCCCCGAGCTGATACGCCAACGCTTTTACAAGGTTCATAAAAACATCGGCGTTCTTCATACCCTGAAAATCAAAAACATCGCGATAAAGATAGCTTGTTTTTAACTCTTTAAGGATATCTTCTTTATCCCGTAAACTTTTTACTGATATCACGCGCGGATAATTACCATACAGAAGCAATTGATTCAACTGTTTCTTTTTGACAACGCCACCACCGGATGCCTCCTCTAATGAAACAGGATATAGCGTGTAAACCTTTTTTCGCCCGGTCAAAGCCTCTTGTGTTTTATCAAGAAGATTAATAGTTGATGAACCTGTAACAATAACCTGAATATTCTTTTTATAATAGTCAGCCAGAAGCTTGAGTGTTTGTCCTACCGTTGAAAGCTTTTGCCCTTCATCAATAAAAACAACCTTTGCGCCCGAAATAGTTTTTTTCAAGAACTCAAGGCCGCGATTTTCTAAAAGCTCACGATGATCCGGATCGTCGCAATTAAAAACACGGACCGGGCCTTTATTCTTCAGGCCCTTAACTACTTCTAGAGCAAGGGTAGTTTTTCCGGCCTGCCGGGGGCCCTGGATAATTAAAACCTGCCCATGAAAAGCCTGTTCTAAAATATTTTTTTGAAGTATACGTTTAATCATGCTTGGCGTATTATAGCTACCTCAATGGCAATTTTACGCTATACCTGCAAGAAGTCAAGTTTTATTGTTAATCCGCTTTCCACCATCTATTCGGGAACTTTTTTTGGAGAATTTTATCACCTTCGCCTATTGGCTTCAGACCGCAAGAGCGAATATCAACATCAACCATTATCTTTACTAAATCATAAGCGGATCAACATAAATATGGCCAATTCTGCCGGTATTAAAAGTGCTCGCTCTTCTTATAATGCCGTGAACTTCATACCCCTTGGAAAGCAAAAACTCTGCCAAATACGAACCATCCTGGCCGGTTATGCCGGTTATAAGAGCTTTTTTCATTTTTTAGGTTTTCCCGCTTTTCTGCCAGAATTCCATAAAGAAGGCTAAAAATACACCCAGCATTAAGCTAATAATACCTGCGATTGCTACAATTCGTTTTTTGTTCGGGGCTATGGGATTTTTAGGCTTAATCGGAGCATCAAAAACTTTAAAATCTTTGGCATTGACAAGCGAAAGTTTCAACTCATTTCTTTGGTTCCTAAGAGCGATGAGATTGCTTTCATAATTAGGCAGGGTATTTTGTAAAAGGATTGTTCTTAAGGATATATCCGCTTGAGAAATATTGTTAGAATCAGAGATCCCTGAAATCAAATTTCGCGCCCTGATTATATTATCCTCAGCATTCTTTATTTCCACATTTAACTCCTCTAATCGTTCATTTTTAAGTAATAACCTTTCTTTGTAAATACTTTGCCCTTGAGTAATAATATTGGCTGAAATCGCGTTAATTATCTTAAAACCAGTATTAACATCAGAAGATTTTATGGCGATTTTAAATAGATTAGGGCTATCCATCTTTTCGGTTTTAATTGATTTTTCCAAGCTATCACCTTCAATATCAAGATTTAATCTTTTAATTAGCGATAAAAGCGAGTTTTTGTTTAAAATTATATCTTTTGCCTCTTCTTTACTAATTAAAATCCCATCAAGATTTCCAAGCTCAATTGTAGAGGTTATTTCATAAACCTTCGGCATCCGGAAGCTGACTACAGTAGAAAAAACCACTGCCATAAAAAATATGGCCAAAATAAGTTTTTTTCTTTTGATGATGACATTAATATAGTCGCGCAGATTTATCTCATCTTCTTGCAAATACTGTTGGTTTTCCATCAGCTCCTCCTCAAATGTTTGGGACAGTTCCCCTTGGGGACAACCCCTACAGCCGCCCGGCTTTTTCGTTTAAAGAATACTCCCGCTCCTAGTTTAATTTAATGGATTTTTCTTAAAATCCACATCTGTCAACAGCCACTTATAAAGTAAATATTCAGTGAACCACGTCTACCCAGCAGGCCATTGGCCTGTTGGACTATTTACGAATAATTGATGTCCATTATCTATCAAATAAACTGCTTATCTTATACAAAGGATAATTCCAAAGATTATTACAGGTAGAAAATTTATCCAAAGACACCCTAGCTCCTTTTTTGATTTTTCTCTCTGACAAAAACAGCCTTAAACAAGGGAGGGGGACATTGACAAATTAGCAAATTAGTGTTTATCAACTATTCCCCATCCCAAATGCGCTTCTATTTCTCGCCCACGATTAGCCAATACTCCTACCGCCGCCCTGGTTATGCTGAGCTTCTCTGCCACTGATACTTGTGT
>JAHJHM010000025.1 GCA_018823915.1 Candidatus Omnitrophota bacterium | reverse complement strand
CTAACCCGAAGTGCTTCGGGATCAATTCGACTACCCAGCAGGGTGCCCTGTTGGGCTACAGACTTTTTTCGCTTTTACTTAAAAAGTCTAAGTCTCATTGAGAGGAGGAAAGATGAAAGAGATAAAGGGTAGTTTTTTAGGGAAAGGAAAAAAAATTGCTATTGTAATTTCTCGTTTCAATGAGTTTATCAGCAGCCAGCTTCTGGGAGGCTGCTTGGATACATTAAAAAAAGAAGATGTGAAGTTAGAGGATATCCTAATAGTTTGGGCTCCCGGTTGTTTCGAAATTCCTCAAGTATTAAGTAAATTAGATACTAAAAAATTTGATGCTATTATTGCTTTGGGTGTAGCTATAAGAGGCGAAACCGCGCATTTTGATTATATCGCTTCTGAGGCAGTAAAAGGGATTGCTCGTCTCTCTCTTGATAAAAAAGTTCCTATTACCTTTGGAATAATTACTGCCGATACATTAGAGCAGGCAATTGAGAGAGCAGGAGCAAAGCAGGGGAATAAAGGCAGAGATGCCGCTCTTTCGGCCTTAGAGATGGCGAGTATTTATTCGCAGCTTTAGGGACTGTTGAGCAACAGTCCCTGATTACAACGATTAGATACAGATTACACAGATAAAATTTAACTTGAAAAATCTATGTAATCATTCGTGAATCTGTGTAATCAAGTACTTTCCCATTACACATAATTCGGAAAGTACTAACTTTTAATTTGACAATGCGGTTACGTTCTCAAGCAAGAGAAGTTACTTTGTGCCTTCTTTATCAAGTAGAGATACGTAAAATAGATTTTAACCTCGCCCGCCACGATTACTTAGAACATAATCCCCAGCAACAAGAAGTTGTTGATTTCTCCTCTTTACTCCTAGAAGGGGTAATAACAAATTTAGAACATCTTGACTGTTTAATAAAAAAATATGCAGAAAATTGGGAAATTGCAAGAATGGCGGTTATTGACCGCAGCATTTTAAGGATGGCTTGCTTTGAGCTATTTTTTTTAGAGGAAATTCCTCCTAAAGTATCCATAAACGAGGCCATAGAGTTAGCCAAACGTTTTGGAGATATAAATTCTCCTCGTTTTATCAATGGCGTAATAGATAGAATATATAAGAGCGAAGAAGGGGTCAGAGTGATTTCTCTGAGTGGAAAATCACTCTGACCCCTTTTTCGAAATACCCTATGGAAGAAAAAAGATGCGACCTTCATATCCATTCCATTTTTTCTGATAGCGATACAGATATTGAGGGAATTTTTAAAGCAGCCAAAGCTAAGGGTCTAACTTGTCTGGCTATTACAGATCACGATACTGTCAGGGGAATAGAGACGGCAAAAATTTATAGCAAAATTTACAATATTGAGTTGGTAGAAGCGATTGAGTTGAGCGCTCAAGAGCAAGCTGTGGAATTCCATATCTTAGGGTATTTTATTGACTCAGAAGATAAAAAATTAACAGAAGACCTGATAGAAGTAGAAAAGTTGAGGCGCGAACGTTTTTTGATTATGGTAGAAAAATTAAATTCTTTAGGCATAAAAATAGAGAAAGAAGAGATCCTTTCTAAGGTCAAAGGCGCTATACCTACAAGGCTTCATTTGGGAATGTATTTAGTAGAAAAAAAAATAGTCGGTTTTTTGTGGGAGGCATTTAAGAAATACCTTTCTCCGGGAAAACCCGCCTATGCCGCCCACTTTAAATATTCAGTAAAAGAAGCAATCCATCTTATTAAGGATTGCCAGGGGCTTGCCTTTCTTGCTCACCCCCAGCCTTTTTGCACCCAGCCAAGAATAGAGGAATTTATTTCTTACGGCTTAGACGGTTTAGAGGTTGTGTATCCTCGTTTTTCCCGGGCGAAAATTTCCCTTTATGAAGGTGTGGCGGATAAAGCAGGACTGCTTAAAAGCGGCGGTTCTGATGCCCATGGAAGCTATAAAGAGTTTACTGAGATTGGAGGAGTAACTATCCCTTATCTCTGGGTGGAAGAGATGAAAAGGTATAGAGAAAGACATATAGATAAGTTAAAAGGCAAAAGTCAAAATGCAAAAGTGCAAGTCAAAAATCAAAAGTTATAAAATATTAGAGTTTGAAAATTTTAATTTGCTTATGTCCATTAGTCCAGCAGAACACCCTGTTGGGTAGGGTATGAATTGAAATTTTGCCTTTTAAATTTTGATTTTTGAATTATTAAAGGGAATTTAATAAATATTTACAATTAATATGAATAAAGATGCATATTTTATAAAAAAAACCTTTCAATTGGCTAAAAAAGGAGAAGGCTTTACTTCTCCTAATCCTTTAGTGGGGGCGATTATCGTAAAGGGAGATAGGATTATCTCCCAGGGGTATCATAAAAAGGCAGGGTTCCCCCATGCGGAGGCAGAGGCAATAAGAACGGCAGGGGAAAATTTAACAGGTACTACCCTTTACGTTAATTTAGAGCCTTGCTGCCACTTTGGTAAGACTCCTCCCTGTGTGGATGAGATTATTAAGAAAGGGATAAAGAGAGTGGTTGTTGCCACCTGCGACCCGAATCCTTTGGTTAGGAATAAATCCATAACAAAATTAAAAAAAGCCAATATAGGGGTAAAGGTAGGCTTATGTGAGAAAGAAGCAGAAGGCTTAAATGAAATATTTTTTAAGAATATGCGGGAGGCTATGCCGTTTGTAGCAGCAAAAACGGCTCAGAGTTTAGATGGAAAAATTGCCGCCAGGGGGGGGAAATCAAAGTGGATCACTAATGAAAAGAGCAGGATGTTTGCCCGGCGCCTAAGAGATAAATATGACTGTGTATTGGTGGGGGCTAATACGGTGGTAAAAGATAATCCTTACCTCAATGGTTTAAAAAAAATACCCTATAAGGTAGTAATCGATCCTTATCTGTGTATTCCCGAGAGTTCTCATCTCCTAAAAGGTAATCTTGGTAAGTTAGTGATTTTTACATCTTTTGCGAGCAAGAAAAAAGTAAACCCCGCCCCTCGTAAAACCCCATTCTTTAGAACGAGGGGCGGGGTAAAAAAGATACCTCCAGCAGCGAGAGTTTTCTTTTTAAAACAAAGAAACGGTTGGTTTGTTTTGAGAGAAGTTTTAAAAATTCTTTATCAGTTAGGAATAATGTCTGTATTCGTTGAGGGAGGCTCGGAAACTTTAGGAAGATTTTTTATGGAGAAGCTGGTGGATAAAGTTTATTTTTTTATTTCTCCTAAAATTATCGCCGGGACCAAAGCCCTTAGCTCTGTAGGGGCAGAAGGTTTTTCTTCACCGAATAGCTGTCCCTATATAGAAGGAATTAAAATCCACCGTTTAGATGAGGATATTTTGATTTCCGGTTATCCTTGCTATAAAAAAATCTGTTTAAATTGTTGACAAAAAAAAATTTTATTGTAAAATAAATTGAAAGTGAGAAGAGAAATTTTAGATTGTAGATTTATATGAGTATAAAAATAGGAGGTAAATAGTGAAAAAGGTATTATTCCCAATTATTTTTTTGGTTTTTTTTGTATGTGGGTGTGAGATGATTTTCCCTTCCAAAAAAAAGCCGGCCATTCCAGGTATTGAAGAGAAAGAGCAAAGGGTAAAGATAAGCGGGCCGCTTCTTGCCATGGTTAATGACTGGGCTATTGGAGCGGATGATTTTAAAAATTATTTGAATAATTTAAAACCTTTAGCCGAGGCACAAAATTTAGATATAGAAAGCTATGAATTTAAAAGAAAACTTCTCAATGACCTGGTAAAAAACCAGATATTGGCCCAGATTGCTAAAGAAAGAGGTATAGATAAGGATGAGGATGTTATTAGGGCATTGGGCGATTATAAGAGTACTTTGCTTGCTTCAAAGATAAGCGTTGATTTAGAGAAAAGAGTGGAAGTTTCTTATGAGGATGTAAGAGGTTTTTATGAACAGAATAAGCAATTCCTAAAAAAACCTCAAGAAATGAAAGTGAGAGAAATTGTGGTAAATAGCGAACCGCGGGCAAAAGATATTTATATCAGACTTCTTCAGGGAGAAGACTTTGCCACTTTAGTCAAGCAGTACTCGGATGCGGAATCAGCAAAGGAAGGAGGAGACCTTGGCTACTTAACTTATGACCCTGAAAAAAAATTCGAAAAATTCTGGGAAATGACGGCGACTCTGGATAAAGGAGAAACATCAAGCATATTTAGGAGTGAAGACGGCAAATACTATATAGTTAAAGTGGAAGATGTAAGAGGTGGCCAGGAGATACCTCTTGTGGAGGTAGAGAGTGACCTAAAAGAAGGCTTAAAAAGAGATAAAATAGAGAAAGAGAAAGATAAACTCATCGATAGCTTTAAAGTAAAGTCTCGTGTTCAGATAAACGAAGACTTAATAAGATAATCCTTATGTTGCCTAAGCTGCAACTGCAAAGAAAATATTTACCTTTAGCTGTAGGAATAGTTTTAGCAGTAATTGCCGGAATTATGCTTTATGTTTATACAAGGCAGTTGAAGAGTGCTGCCGATAAGAAAGCCAAAGATGCGTTTACGCGTTTGAGGGAGAATCAAGTTTCTATCTTAACGGCCAAATATAACATACCCCAGGGGGCAGAGATAGAAGCAGAAATGATAGAGGTGCAAATATTTCCAAGGCAGTTAGTAGATTCTCAGTCGGTAACTTCATTTGATGATCTTGTGGGAAAACAGGCGGTTGTATCTATTAAGAAAGGGGATCCAATTGTTTTTACTAAATTAAAGCAAGCAGAAAGAGAGAGAGGGGGAGGCAGATTTTCTATGTTCATTCCTGAAGGTAAAAGAGCAGTAACTGTTTCTGTAGATAATATTTCTTCTTTAATAGGAATGGCTGGACCAGGAGATTTTGTTGATGTTTTAGGGATGATTTCTGTACCTGGATCAACACAAGACGGGAAACAGGCAAGCCAGCTAGCCACCGTACCTTTATTCCAAAACGTTTTGATTTTAGCGGTGGGAGGGGAGTTTATTAAAAGAAATGGAGACGGGGATAAAAAATCTTCTTTTATAGAAGGAATGTTTGGGAAGACAACAAAAAGTGAAAAAAAAGAAAAGCTTTCTCCTCTTGTTACATTAGCTCTTTCTTTTGAAGAAGCTAGTATTATTTCCTTTGTCCAAGAACAGGGTAAAATTAAGCTTGTTTTACGCTCACCGCTAGATACAGAAGAAATTTCTCCTACCAATGTAAGTTGGGATTCATTTTTTCAATACCTTATCAAGATAGGATCTTTACCGGCACCGGCATCTCCTCAACTTCAAATAGAAAAGCCAAGAAAAAGTGTGGAAATTTATCGAGGAATCAAAAAAGAAACAATATACTTAGATTGAGAATGAGGAAAAAGTTTTTATTCTTTGGGTTGTTTTGTTTGTTTGTATCTTTGTTTGCTTCTCCTCAAGATTTAGAAGAAATAAAATTAATTGTGGGGGAGACAAAGAGTTTTCCTGCTCAATCTCCCACCAGAATAGTAATTGGCAATCCTGAAATTTCCGATGCTCTTTCCGTAAGTGAAAAAAGAATAACTCTTGTGGCGAAATCCAAAGGTATTACGAATTTTTTCTTTTGGGATAAGGATGGAGAGCACAATTTTAGAATGAAAGTTATTCCTTTAGACATAGAATATTTAAATAAACAGGTGAAGAAGATTTTAAAGTATTTAGGTTTAAGCAAAGTTTATACTAAGCTGATAGAAGAAGAGGGACGAATTCTAATTTTGGGAAGCGTGGGCAGTGAAAATGACAAAGTTAAATTAAAAGATGCTTTAGGTGGATTAGCCGAGAATGTTACCGATCTTACTAAAATAGAAGAAGAAGTTTTGGTGGAGATTTCCGTGGAAGTATTGGAGTTAACTACGGGTGCCAAGAGAGAATTAGGATTTAAGTGGCCAACAACAGTTACTCTTACAGAGCCAGCCGGCCGCTGGGGGACTTTAGCGGGAATGCCTGATGCTTTGTTTCGTGTAACTGATTGGACAAGAGCTACCTTTGAGGCAAATTTAGATCTTTTAATTAAAAAAGGAGAAGCACGCCTTCTTTCTCGTCCGCGTATTGTCTGTCAAAGCGGAAGAGAGGCAGAGCTTTTAGTGGGAGGAGAGGTTCCCATAATAACTACTCAGACGGTTAGTGGTGTTGGCGGAGGAGATTCTACGCAGGTAGAGTACAAAGAATATGGGATAAAATTGAACATAAACCCTCAGGTACTAGATAAGGGTAAAGTTCAGCTTTCTTTGAAAGTAGAAATAAGTGAAGTAGGAGAGGCAGAGACATTAGGAGATCCCGATGCCCCTACAGCTAAGGCCTATCCTTTAACTAAGCGCAATGTATCTACTCAGCTTTACCTTGATGATGGAGAAATTCTGGCTATTGGCGGCTTAATAAAACAAAAGTCTGATGAAGATTTACAAAGATTTCCTTGGTTAGCAGATATCCCTATTTTAGGAGCATTTTTTCGGCACAAGACAACTTTGAAGGGAGGGGGAGTAGATAAAAAAGAAGATACAGAGTTATTTATTACTCTTACTCCTAAAATTCTTCGTTCTAAAAAAGAGCCACCGTCGTATTCGGAGGAGGCAGATAATAGAGAAGATTTTTCATCATACAAGGATACAGATGTCCCCCAAGGCTTAGAGAATTATGTTGTAGGAGTTCAGAGTAGAATTTCTAATAATATCGTTTATCCTTCAGCACTTCTTGAAACAGGTTGGCAAGGTACGGTAGTATTAAAGTTGGATATTAACCGTAGTGGAGCGTTGAAAGAAGTCAAGGTGATAAAATCATCGGGATATAAGGTACTTGATAGGGACGCTCTAAGGTTGATAAAAACTTTCGCTTTCCCTTCTTTTCCAGCTCAAACCCGGTTAAAAGAGTTAAGTCTGGAAATCCCCATTGTCTACCAACCAAAAAAGTAATGGCTAAAATAATTGTTTTATTCAGCACAAAAGGCGGTGTAGGAAAAACTTTAATTTCTGGGAATCTTGCCTTTAGTATCGCACAAGCAAAGAAAAAAGTTTTGCTTGTTGATGGAGATTTAGATGTTGTAGGAGATATGGCAAGAATGATAAATTTAGAGCAGGGAAAGTCATTAGTCGATATTATGTATCTTTTAAAAAACGATAAAGAAGTTATTGTTAGTGAATTTATGAGTAGACGTGACAGCGTAGATTTTATTCCCGCTGTAACAAAAGTTCGGCAGGTTTCTCAATTTGAGCCCGATTTAATTAAGAGGATTTTCAATTTATTTAAAGAAAATTATGATTATATAGTGGTTGATGGAGGAAGAGCATTTACTGAGAGCTTGATTAGATTTTTTGATGAAGCCAACCTTCTCCTTTTGATGGTGACTCCGGATATTCTTGCTGTGTATCAGACTAAATGGGCGCTTGATACCTTACAGTCTCTATTTTTCCCTTTAGAAATGGTAAGGATTATTATGAATAGGGCAGGATCCTTGGCAAGCATAAGTATGTCGGAGTTAAAATCTAGCCTTCCTTGTGAAATAATTCTAAAAATTCCTTCAGAAGGGGAGATAGCAATGCTTTCTGTAAACAAGAAGACCCCTTTGGTCAAAGAGTTTCCCAAAAGTAGAATAACTTATGTTTTGAAAGAATTTGTTAGGGATGTTTTAAGTAAGGAAGAAAGTTTTTTAAAGCGGAAGGAAATTGAAGAAATAAGGACAGATATTAGAAAATATAGAGAAAGTTTCTCTGAGAAGAAAGTTACTGTTTTTGAAAATGCTTCCGAAGAACAGCATTCCTTTGAAGAAAGAAAAGAAGAAGATGAGATGGTAACTCTTAAGCAGAGATTGCATAAGAGGCTAATTGATGAATTAAATCTAAGACGATTAGAAGTAAAGATTTTTAGTGATCATAACAAAATGCGCGCATTGAAGAAAAAGGCCGAAAAGCTTTTGGGGGGGTTTTTGGTTGAAGAAACACATTCTTTGGTAAGCTCTCAAGAAGTGCGCGAAAAGTTAATAAAAGAAATGATCGATGAAGCGCTAGGCCTAGGGCCTCTGGAAGATTTTCTTAATGATCCTCTCGTAACCGATATTATGGTAAATAACAAAGAGGAAATATATGTAGAAGAAAACGGTAAAATAAAATTGACTAGTAAAAGATTCGTTTCCAATGAACAAGTAAAAACCGTTATTGAAAGAATAATTGCCCCTATAGGCAGACATATTGATGAGAGCATACCTATGGTTGACGCTCGTCTTCCTGATGGTTCCCGTGTAAATGCCATTATTCCTCCTTTGTCATTGACTGGCCCTACGCTTACGATAAGAAAGTTCAGGAAAGAAAAGTTCAAAGTAAAAGAATTAGTAGATTTAGGCGCTTTAAATTTAGGAATGGGTAGTTTTTTGGAAGCGTGCGTTTTAGCGAGAAAGAATATGATTGTTTCCGGAGGCACGGGCAGCGGTAAAACCACAGTGCTAAATATTCTATCTTCCTTTATCCTCAGCGATGAAAGGATTATTACTCTTGAAGACGCGGCAGAATTAAAACTTGATCAAGCACACTGGGTAAGATTGGAGTCTCGCTCCGCTAATATTGAAGGTAAAGGGCAAGTTACTATAAAAGATTTATTTAGAAATACTCTAAGAATGCGGCCGGATAGAATTGTAGTCGGAGAATGCCGTGGTGCGGAAACTTTGGATATGCTTCAGGCAATGAATACCGGTCATGATGGTTCAATGACCACTTTGCATGCTAATTCTACGCATGATGTTTTAGTGAGACTTGATTCTATGGTTTTAATGAGCGGGATAGGACTCCCTATCAGAGCATTAAGGGAAATGATCGCCTCAGCAGTTGACTTAATAGTTCATACAGCAAGATTAAGTGATGGTTCAAGAAAGATTATTCAGATTACAGAGTTAACAGAGTTGTATGATGAGATGCATATAGGCTTAAAGGATATTTTTACATTTCGGCAAAAAGGGATTGATAGCGAAAAAAGAGTTATAGGAGATTTTAAACCCACCGGCTACATACCTACCTTTTTTGAAGACATGAGGATAAGAGGCATTAATATATCTAAAGATATTTTCCAACCTTAAATCTCGACACACTTTTATCCTCCATTTTTTAGTTCCATTTAAGTTAGTGGGATGGGTAGATGAATAAGAGACTAGAGAGGATAAGCCGCCATTTAAAGAATTTAGTGCTTAAGGAAAAGAGAAAAAGCCCTTATTTAGGAGTGAGGGCCGTGGCAGCTCTTTTGAAAGAAAAATATAAGGTAGATATTTCAAAGAGCGCGGTACATAGTATATTAAGTTCTCAAGGGATAAAGGAAAAGAAGGGGAGAAAACAATCCCTTCTTATGTATAGGAAGCAGGAAATAGAAATTTTAGGCCTGCTTCTCTTGCGTTGTATTGATTCAGAGGTGGGTTTATTTGAACATATTGCCGGCGAATTAGGGGTATATTTTGCTAAGGTAGAGCAAAATTTATTGAGAAAAATTATAATGTTGGTGAGTTTTTCTTCTTTTTGTAAAGAAGATCCGCGGAAAAAATGTTTTTTAAGAACAGCCGGCTTTTATACCTTCCCTTCCCGCAAAATAGATTATTTTTCCAAGAGGATTCGAGATTGTAAACCGGCGATTAATTTACAGGGTTTGAGAAAGAACTTAAACCTTGTCTCTACAGTAAAATTCTATTTTGAGAATAATGATGTCGGCTATTGCGACGGCAGGTTTTCTACTTTCTGGGATAGCCCCTGTTATATGAGGGATTTTTTTGCCCCGATTAGAGTGGTAAAAAGAAAGATAAACTGGATGCTAAAGAACAAAGTAGTTATGGTTAATTATACCAAGAGTTTTGATTATCTTTCTCCGTTGATTTTGAGGTTTGCTAACGGCCTGATCAGCGGTTTGAAGAAAATAGAATTACTCACTGAAAAGGAAGAAGTTTTGGAGGAGTTAAGGTTTACGCCTTTTAAGCCGGATTTTTTTTTCGGATATTATCCTAAGATTCTTTCTAAGGGAATAGTTCTAATCGGCAAGCAGCCAAGGTTTAAGAAGCTTTCCTGGTTAGGAGAGGATATTTTTTACGTCTCTCTTTTAACAAAATTTTTACAACCCAAAGAAAAACAAGGAGTTACCTTTAATAATGTCCTTATCGCCCCAAAGAAGAAGTTTCTTCCTTTCTGGGGATTAGTTACTAATAAGAAACAAGGGATAGAGCCTTTCTTAAAGCAATACTTACTTTATTGGCCATATATGGAGAAGAGTTTTTCTCAAGAGATGGAGATTATGGAGAAGTTTTATTCTACTAAGCTTGAGAAAAAAGATTTAAGTGAGTTTATTCCTCAAACTATAGTTTTTGAGGAAAAGGAAGATTTTGCCCGCATAGGAGAAATCCTCGCCTCTATTTTTAACCAAAGGATAGGTGAGATAGAACTTAAATCAACCAAGGGGAAGTTAATTTTAGGTAAGGATTTTTGTAAGATAATGATAAGGAGCTTTCCTGCCCAGATAAAGAAAAAATTCAATGATGCCTGCCTTTATTTAGACGAAAAAAGAGCCTTCTTAGTTTAGAAACTACATCTAAAACCTTTTGCAATACAAGTAGTTATGAAGCAAATTGTCCTTTTGTAATAATACTAACTGAAGATGATAAATGGAACAAAACAGGTCAGACTTAAAAGGTTCCACGTGGAACCAAACAGGTCTGACTTAAAAAGTTCCATTTGAAAGCGGTTTCATAATTTCTCATTTTTTTTTAAGTTTCTCCTTGATTTTCTGCGGGGGTTTATGGTATATTCTAATAACTTTCACGGGAGGCGACGAAAAGGGCAATCCTGTAACCACAGATTACACAGATTAAAAACAGATGACACAGATGATTTAATCTGTATTATGGGAGCGCAAAGCCACGGGTTAAAATAAGCACACAGCTTTTAGGATTCAGAATTCGGCTGAATACTGAAGACTGAATCCTGAGTGCTAAGAAAATAGCCGGGCTGCCGAAGGTCTCTAAGAGACAAACGGCAGCCCGATTTTTTTTATAGACGCGAATTCACGCAAATTGAAGAGGACGCAAATAAACGCAAATGAATATAGATTGCACATTACACATTCAACATTACACAAAAGAAAGATGCAGATGACATTAATAAAAAAAATGGTGAAAAAAGAAAGAAGAATTAACAAAGCCCAGGCAACAATAGAATACGCGATTATTTCGGCAATTGTTGCCGCGAGCTTCCTTATAGTAATGGGGCAGCTTGCCCCGGAAAAATTGGACATTACTCAGAAGATGAGAAATTCTCTTAACATAATTATTGAGAAGGTGAGAAAATGAGAAAAGCACAGATTGCTTTAGAAATGATGGCTTTTTGGGCAGTGTGTGCTATAGGGTTTATAATCGTAATGTTGGATTATTATAAAGGCGCATTACAGGGAAATTGGAGAGCGAACGTTGACAGCTTTAGCGAAGAGCAATTCGAGCAGGGTCATTATGGAGATAGTATGAGCATTACTTTTGAGAGTTCCAGCGTAACTCGACCTGCTAGCTGGAAACAACATACTTTTTAAGGAGTAGAATGATGAAAAAATTAATAGGAAAGAAAAAAGGAATAATAATGAGGGCGCAAAGCACATTAGAATATACCTTAATTATATTAACTGTAGCCGCGGCATTTATGACAATGAACGTGTATGTACGAAGAGCGGTACTTGCCCGGCTGAATGAGATAGAAGAAGAAATAAATCCGCCAATGCCAGTGGTGAGGTAAAAAAAAGGAGGTGAGTGAAGATGCGTAAAGCACAGAGTACTTTGGAGTATGTGATTATTCTCAGCGTAGTGATTGGGTCGATAATGTGGGCGGCAGCAGCTGTTATCAGGCCGGCAGTAAGAAATTCAATAAGCCATGTTTCTGACCAGATGGAGGCGCAGGTTCAAGAGATCGAGGCACGTTAAAAGATTAGTTTTTAAAGGAGGTGAAGTGAGATGTTAATGAAATTAAGAAAAGCACAGACTACGGCGGAATACGCCATTCTTATTGGTTTGGTAGTGGGGGCAGTAGTGGCAATGCAGGTTTATGTAAAGAGGGGTTTACAAGGAAGGATAAGAGAGGCTACTGATTTTGTAGAGAATTCTACCGAAGCAGATGTACCAACTTTTACCGGAACACAATATGAGCCATATTATTTAACTGCTACTACTGATCAAAGTCAGACTAGTTCTGGAACCGAGAATTTACTCGTAGACGGCGCTACGAGTTCAACTTCGTCTTCGGCTTCAACTGTTAGTAGGACAGAAACGAGAGGATGGGATGGAGCTTCTTGGGATGGAGCAGATGTCCGTTAATGGTTATTCTACTTCTTAAATGATTAAAGGAGGTGAAGTGAGATGTTAATGAGATTAAGAAAAGGACAAAGTACCTTAGAATACGCAGTAGTAATATCTTTAGTGGCGGCAGCGCTTCTTGCTATGGGAGTTTATGTAAAGAGAGGCGTTGAGGGAAGATTAAGAGAATCCACTGATAATATTGGAGATCAATTTTCAGCCGGGCACACTACTTATAACGAAACAACTAGTTCTACGGTAACTTCTACAGAGACTATAACTGGAGGCGCATCTCCGTCAACAAGTACGACATCGGATCAGTCGCAAACCGTAACGCATAATGAGCAGACAGATACATTTGATACCGAAGAATGGAATGCTCTTTAATCAATGAGACTTAGTTCGCCAAAGGCAGACTGTAGTCGAAGGGTCTCAAGGGGAAAGATAAGCAATTATAATCCTTGCCTGTCGATAGGCAGGCAAGGTGCACCCTCAAAGGAGATAAAGATGCGAAAAAGGGCACAAAACATTACCGAATACGCGGTTTTGCTGGCAATCATTGCTTCAGCAATCGTGGCGATGCAGGTTTATGTAAAAAGAGGAGTGCAGGGAAGGATAAAGGAGTTAGCGGATCAATTAGGTCCTACTCATCATGAGGAGAGTAACATTATATCTGATTACACTACTATTCAACAGGGCACAACAGTACAAACCTACAATGCCGGAGTTTCAGGCAGCAGAGTGAATGAGACAGTAATAAGGACAGGAGGCCAAAGAAGCTGGCCGGCACTGCGCAGCGTTACAACACCATGATTCTAAGGAGGGTTTAGATAAAAAATGAGTAGGCGAAAAATTAAAGCCCAGGCAACAGCAGAAATGGCAATATTGGGCTCGCTCGTTTTACTTCTTTTAGGGTATTTAGTGTCTCAGGGGTTTCTGTATAATCAACGCCAGGCTTTAGAGATGTATACCTTTAGAAAGGCCATGGAAGTATCTAAGAGTAAAGGCAGAGGGGTTAGCCTTACAGTAATGAGAGATGTATTTTCTCCGTCTTTTTCCCCTTCACTTGGCCGTTCAAAAACTATGGCTTCGGCTTCAGTAGATGCCAATTGGTGGAAAATATTTATTCCTGACGTAAAGGAGGACGTTACTGATTATCAGCTTGTACAAATTGGCGACGCGATGATTACCCAAGGAAAATTTTTGCAAATTCCTCCTATGAAGATGAAGGTTAAAACTCAAGAACATGTGAAAGAAGGCGAAAACCCCGAGTGGCAATGGACGTCAGCGGTAGTAAGAGAGCTTGATTCCCAGATAGCTCCCAGCAGCAAAACTTTTAATTATGGTCATTTAACCCATATTCAGGATACCTCAGCCGGTAAGACTGTCTACAAAAAACTTTCTTCTACGGATACAATACCTATTCCTGTAACTTTTGAATCCGGCGGCAGGATTCGGCAAGATTATTTTGATGATGACTCCTATCATGGGACAGGTAATGATAAGGAAATAGTGAGTGTGGAGTTAGGCAATATCCCGGCAAACGCGACGCTTACTTTAACCGAGACAGCGATTAAGGAAAGAAGTGTGAATCCAAGATGAATAAAATGATAAACAAAAAAAAGAGCCAGGCTTTTTTAGAAGCAGCAATGGTATTTATTTCTCTTGCATTATTAAGTGTGGGGGCGATGAAAGTATTTTCTGATTTAAATTTAAATATGGTAGATAGGCTTAATAATTATAAAGGCAGCCGCGGCGATGCTCTTAGCGGCGCTGGCCCTTCCTCGAAGTTTTTTTTATACGCGCGTCGTGGAGGAAACCCTCAAGATCCAGATGCTTTTGATTTTTCTGATCAGGATCAGAATTTAATAAATGATATAGGTACGGCATTTGACGCATTCTGGGATACGCTGAAAACCGTTAATAATGGGGCTAATAATATATTTTGGATGTTGTATCAGGCGAATAGAGGAGATGGTGAAGGGGGCAAGGAGCATTATAGAAGAGAGTGCGTTTTGTGGTGTGAGGGGTGTGACCCTGCAGAATGCTTACAATATCAAGTAGTATTTACTTCCCGCGGGGAATCTTTGCTTGATGCGGCAAAAAATTTAGCTTTAGAGCTGAAGCAAAAGCTTGAGACAACTCTTCAGCGGTTAGAGGAGGCAATAGAATTCGGAGATGACGGATCAAGTAATACTTCGAATAATGGTTCAAGCGCGTTAGCAGATTCTCTAAAGGAACGGTTAGATGAGGTAATAAGCCATATAGACCAGGCAAAAGAAGCAACTACAGTTTCTGATGCAGACAGGCATTTAGATGAAGCCCAAAGGATTTTAAGAGAAATAATAACGATGACAAATATGAGCAATGCCGGGTACGAAGATGATGAGGATTATCAGGATATAATAGATGGAATAGATGATGAATAGAGCTTTAAAGTATTCTATAAAAGGAGAGAAGTAAGCGATGTTGTTATTCTTCTACAGAGGAAGTAGTAAAAGAAAAGCGCAAGTTGCGCCTCTTATAGTATTGATTATGGCAGCATTGATTGGCACGATCGCGGCTACTTATCTTTTAGGAGAGGTTGTGCTTCATCGGGTAAAGGTGGCCAATACCGTAGACGCGGCAGCGATTTCTTCCCTTGCTCCTCTTACCCGCGGGTTAAATCAGCTGCGATACGTTGGTCAGAGAATGTGGCTGAATTGGATTCAACTGCAAAGTGCCCTTGTCGTCAAAATGATTCTTTACGGGGGGGCATTTCCCGGACCATGGGAAGGCTATACATTTGCTATATCGATGGCTCCTATGAATATGTATAAAAATAAGCAACTTTATGACCAGGCTAAAGATATAGCCAAAGGCTTAGGCAAGGGTTTACCCACTAATTTAAAAGAGTCAATATACAGCCGGGTTTTAGGAGGATTAGTAGATGAGGCAAAGCCGCTTAAGTTGAAAGAGATAATAGTAGATGGAGAAACCTATGAAGGAGTGGATTATCAGGATACGTTGGATAATCCTTCCGCGTTTACAGAAAGTTTCCGTGCCTTTAGACGGGCAAATCCTTCCGGCTGGGCTAACCGTTCGGTTATATCTTATTCTTGGTTAAAGTATCAAGAAGATGTGTATAAGAAGGGAAACTTAATTGCAGCAGAGCCTGATGAGGGAGATTATGATTCTTTTTTAAGAGTAGGAATAACCGGTTCTCCTCCCACAGGGGTAGAGGTGAAGAGAAAAAGCAAAACTCTATGGTTTCTTGCTTGGGTTCCGATATCCGGTGTTTTTGTACCTTTTCCTTTTCCTATACCTCATCCCTGGGCAAAAATAAAAATAGATATACAGGGAGGAAGAAGTATCGGAGGCACAGTAAAAAAGAAAGTTACTTATACTAGCCTTCCTTTTTTTGGCCGAGACGCGGTGATAGAGCATCAGGGAGAGGCAAAAATAGAGGGAGGGCAAAAAAAAGGCTGGGAGGTACGCCTTGCGCGGTAAAAATATGAAATTAATCAAAAATATCTGTTTGATATTTTTTGTTTTCTGTTTTTTGCCTTGCGCGTTTTCTCTGGATTCAGAATTAAGAAATTTACCCTTACCTTCTTTTACCCAGCTTATTTTTCAGGATAAAGGAATGGAGCTTAATGGAAGGCAAGCAAAAATGACTCATTT
>JAHJHM010000225.1 GCA_018823915.1 Candidatus Omnitrophota bacterium | reverse complement strand
TTCTATGGTTTATGCCGGTTTTATTTTAGGGCGAGAAAAGTTTATTAAAGATACTTTGGGTATTTTAAAAGTTCAAGTAGAAGGTGAAGATGTAGCGCATAAGAAATTGATCCAGTCGGTAATGCCGGAGGATGTGATTAAAGAACACTACTTTGTTAAAAATTAACTTTTTTTTATTTTGTTGCTTACATAACTTTTGTAAATGCGTAACTTATGTAAATTCAATGGGTTGTGAATATTTTATCCTTGACATTTAGTATAACCTCCTGCTATAATTAGAGTTGGAGGAGATAACGAATCCTTCAACTCAGCAACGCATAGGCTTTTTAACATAACCATAACAGGAGGTTTAAGTTATGAATATTTTACAAACAAATGTCTCTGTTGTAAACAATTTCCTTTTCAAATTCAAAGAACTTTTTTCCAATAAACAATTTTCTATGTTCCAATCGTTTATCTATGCTATGTTACGTGATTATAAACGCCTTAATTTATCTTCTCTCTCTAAGCAACTTTCTTCCGATTACCAAGCTTTACAATATTTCTTTTCAGACTCTGATTGGTCGAATGATAATCTGAATATTAAAAGAATTAATATTTTAAAAAAACAAAGAACTACCGGTTTTTCTAAAGATGGCGTTTTAGCTATCCCTAAAGGGAGGCTACGCACTTGACGATACCGGTTCTCTAAAACCTCGCGCTAAAAAAACAGAAGGCGCGTCTTTTCAATATTTTTCCACTCTCAAACGACAAGCTTATTGCAATGTCGCTGTTGCTTCCTGTTTTGTCAAAGACTCTAAACATCTTCCTTTAAACTTTAAATTCTATAAACCTCAAGATGAATTCCGTTTAGGTAAATATGATTCCGAATTTAAATCTAAGCTTGATTTTGCCAAAGAACTTTTTAACGAAGCTATCGATCAAAATATTAATTTCTCTTATACTGTTTTTGATTCTTGGTACGGTTCTTCTGATTTTCTTGAATTCATTAATGACAAAAACAGCAATTTCATCACTGAAATCAAGGCTGATCGGCGTTTCCTTTTTAAGAATCCTTTATCGGGAAAATATTCTTGGCTGCAACAAGATGAGCTCGTTAAACTCATTAAGAAATTCTTTCCGCATAAAGTCAAGGTTATTCGCTATAAGGATTCTTTTCTTCCCATTTATTCTTTTCAAACCCGCCTCAAAAATTGTTCCGTCCCCATTAAAGCTTTTGTTATTTTCAACAAATGGTCAGATGATGATTCAAAGAATATCCATATTTTAATTACCAACGATTTGAAACTTTCGTTTAAAAAAGCTCCTTTCATTTATATGCAACGTTGGGGGATTGAACGCGCTTTCCAAGAACTCAAAGATACTTTCTTTTTTGACCATTACCAAGTTAGGAGTAAAGAAAAAATTATGCGCTACTGGATGTTATCTACTCTTGTTTTTTCTCTCATTTACTGGATTAAACTCAACGGCTGTTTAACCAAAATCTTAAACTTTTATCCTTCTTCCTTCAATGAGTATAAACAAGCTTTACAGAAACTTATTCTTTTTTCTTCCTACTCCTTTTTATCAAAGAACCCGGATGAATATTCTTTTTATTTCGCTGATATTAAGTCCCAAAGATTTAAAAATAATTCCATTTTTAATTAATTTTTAACAAAGTCGTGTTCCTTTATTCACTTTACTCCTTAACCCAAAAAATGTGTTTGCATTTTTTGGGTTAACCTATGTCGCACAAAAATTATACGGTGGCCAGGGACCAGTGAAATCAAAGTTAAGGCCATTATCGTTATACTTTGTCTTAAGACTATCCGCAATTTGAGCAAACTCACCCACCCTGCTTTTATCAACTAAAAAAGCTGAATTTAAAATCATGTCATCTTCTCTTTCAGTTACTTCCTTAGGTAATAACTTATTAATGCGAGTCTCTATGCTTTCTTCCTTTAGCCTATCAAAACTCACTTGGCCATACTGATTAATATTCTTATTTACTGCCTTATCCAACAATTCTTCCTTTTTCTTTTTCAAAAAAAAGGCCTTGCCTGCTGAGGCAGAACTGATTTGCTTATCTATCTCTAAAAACTCTTGACCCATTAAGCTTATTTTTAATTTTTCGAGATCACAATAAATCTTAACTCCCCACTCTTCTTTACCCTCTAATTTTTTAAAGTTTTCTCTAAATACTTGGGCGTTTTTCTCTAAAGATAACTTTAGGCTATCTTCACTATTAAATAAAGTTGCAAACTTAAAAGGGATTACGCAGGCATTCTTCATAATCTCTTCAACCACCTTTTCATGAAGACTTACCCTTACCTTCACCCACTCTAAATCTGCTAAATTCTTTTTCAAATTCTCCTTACTAAATTCACCTGGGCAAACTCTACTAACTACAGCATAAAGACCTTGAGTGTAAACGAAATAAAGTTTATCCGCTAAGTTTTCAACCTCTTTTGGCTCCGGTGGCTTTTGGGTAACACAATACAAATAAACAAGGCTCTTCTCTGCTATTTTCATATCACCATCCCTTTAATAAAATAATCCTCACTTCGTTCGGATAATTGCAAAGTGCAAAGTGCAAATTGTAAAAGTCAAAATTACACACAAAACTCCTCTTTCTTATTCTCTCATTTTGCATTTTTCACTTTGCAATTTGC
>JAHJHM010000224.1 GCA_018823915.1 Candidatus Omnitrophota bacterium | reverse complement strand
AGGGATTGGATAACTGGTTACAAACCCTTTAAAAAACTCAGAGAAATACTTAGCGCTTTTTATAAAAACGTTCTCTACAATCATATGGTTATCATCAAAAATAAAAGGAGCCCAGAGGGATGAAGAGTAAATGAGGAAGGAAACAACCGCTAAAAGAAAGATAAATATATGTTCTTTATTTAATCGCATAGTTTAAATAGAAACCAAAGATCCTAGATTCTGGATGCTAGTTTTTATCTTTACTCCGTTAGAGGACGAAGTTATCTAACGGAGTAAAGATATATTCTCCCCGACCAATGCTAGAAAGCTTTCACTCACCTCGAACCCCAAAGATTTAGCAATCTGGGCATGTTTTTTCGCTAATTCCCAGTTGGGAGGGCTCATCGAGGCGTAGAGAACGGCAAGGTCATTGTGAGCAGGGGCATAGTCCGGTTTTAGTTCGATTGCCTTTCTGAATTCGTACAAAGCTTTATTATCTCCTAATTCCGCGTATATTGCTCCTAAGAAATAATGAGAGTAGGGGTCAGTGGGGTTAAGAGTAAGCGCTGCTTGATACATATTTATTGCTTCCTTAACCCTACTTTCTTTTTCAAGAACTTGAGCTAAGCCATAATAACCGGCATAATGTTCAGGGCCAATTTCCGTTGCTCTTTGAAAGAGAACCTTAGCTTTAGGTATTTCACCCTTATTAAAATAAGATATTCCTAAGTTAAGATACGTTTCTGTAGACCCTGAGTAAAGTTTTAATTCCTTTTCCCATGCCTCTATTGCCTCTTTGTCTTTGCCCATTTCCATATAGATGACTCCCAAAGTTTGATAAGCTCCCTGAGGAGGAAGCTTCCTTGAATTTAGGCAATCTTCTATTAATTCTATAGCTAAGGTGTATTTTTTTTGAGTGGTATAGATGCTGGCCAGGTTAATTTTGCCATTAATAATACTTTCTATTCTTTCCGCTAAGTTTATTCCTTTTTTAAATTCTTCTTCTGCTTTGCGATTAAGCCCTCTTCGTAAATATTCCAACCCCAGATTGTTATGAATTGTTCCTGATTTAGGATTTCTTTTTGCCGATATTTCCCAGAACAATACGGCGTCCTTATACTCGTAATTTCTTAAAAAAGTAAGGAGGGAGAATAGAGAAATTACCCCCGCACCCATGTAAAGAAAATATTTTTTACGCTTTAAATAAAGGTTGTTTAAAATAACCGCTAACACAATATAAATTCCTACACTTGGAAGGTAGAAATGATGTTCCATGGCAGGAAAGGCAAGCCGGGCGTAAAATTTAGGTAAAAGGCAAATTAAAAACCAAATTAATCCTAAACTTATCAAAGGCTTTCTTTTTCTAAAGATAAATATTAAGAGAATAAGGCTTAGCACTACGAGAGTAGATATTAAAACTAAGGGGTTCCCTAGAGAGTTTAGATGGGAAATATAGTGAAGGATATTTAAGGGGTGAGGGAAGATAAATAGTTTAAGATAAAGTAAAGTTACTGCTGATTGAATAAGAATATTAGAGTAGTAAGAGCGTGTTATTATCGAGGGTGTAGAAGAAAAAATAGTTGACCTGTAAATCACCCACAGAGCGGTAATGAGGACTAAACCAGCATAAATTGAAATATTTTTCCCCCCTAAGTTTTTCTTAAAAGATTTAAAGCCATTCATTCTATAGCAGAAACCATACCCCAAAATCAAAAGGGGAAGCACAAGCCCTGTCTCTTTAGTTAATAATGCCGGCACATACATTAGGCAGCTTAATGTATATTTGCCTTTTAAATAGAGAAAGAAACCTGAAATTATAAAGAAAGTAACCATTAAGTCCGAACGGCTGCTTATATAGGTAACTGCCTCTGTATTTAAGGGGTGAACCACAAATAAGAGGGTGATAATGAATATTAACCCCCGTGGTACACTTTTATTTAAAAACTTCAAGAAAAAGTAAAGCAGGCAGGCGTTTAGGAAATGAAGAAGGATATTTATGATATGGTATCCTATAGGGGAAAGGCCACCTTGTAAATAATTAAACCCAAAGGTTAACATTAAAAGCGGCCGGCACATCCCCTTAGGGATTGGATAACTGGTTACAAACCCTTTAAAAAACTCAGAGAAGTACTTAGCGCTTTTTATGAAAACGTTCTCTACAATCATATGGTTATCATCAAATATGAAGGGTGCACGAATGGATGAGGAGTAAATGAGGAAAGTTACAACCGCCAAAAGAAGAATAAAGATATGTTCTTTATTTAACCGCATAGTTTTAACCAATGAGACTTAGATTTCTCGGAGAAAAATCTGTAGTCGAATTGATCCTGAGCGATACTGAGCGAAGTCGAAGTAGAGTCGAAGGATATAGGGTTTAATTTAGAAACCAAAGATTCCAAATACTACGATTCTGGATGCTATCTTTTTGTCTTTTAGCGCGAACTAAATTATATCATAAATTCGCTACTATTTTGGTAAAGTTTTGGTATAATAAAACAAGTGCGAATTTTGTTGACATCTTTAAGGAGAAAGTGGTAAAATGAAAAAAAGCAGAATGTTTAAAAAGAAGAGTTTTACCTTAATCGAGTTAATTATAATTATTGTTATTATTGGCCTTTTGGCCGTAGTTTCTATCCCCAAGTTTATCAACTTAAAAAGAGATGCTCAAAAAGCTTCCTGTTTTGGGTCCAGCGCTTCCATTCAAACAGCCCTTTCTCTTTATTATTCTCGCAGGGCAATCGCCAGCACAGCACAATTTCCCGAGTCTTTACACGAAGTTACTTTTTATACCGGTTATTTTGCTGACCGAACACTTCCCGACCATCCTTTAAACTGGGATTGGAATAGTTATTATAGCTCTAGTACGGGATTTCTTTATACCGGTAAGGGAAAGGCCAGCGGAGGTTGCACAGGATGGTAAATACCGTTATACCGTTATAGTGTTTGTTGCTAAGTTGAGATTAGCTTGTCCCGCTTTTAAAAGCGGGTTTTTTATTTTTGCATAGTTTTTATAGAGGTATGATATAATCTAATGAGACTCAGAGTTTTTATTAGTAAGCTTGAGAAAAACTCTGTAGGCGAATTGACCCTGAGCGAGTGAAACGAGTCGAAGGGTTTTGGGTTTATATTATGAAGATAAGTATAGTTTTGCCTGCTCATAATGAAGAAGAGAATTTAGGAGAACTTTTACCTGAAATCTATCAAGTTTTAGGTGAGAATGTAGAAATAATTGTTATTGATGATGCGTCTTGCGATAATACTAATTCTATTGCCAGAGCTTGCGGGGCGAAAGTAATAAAAAATTCCTACAATATGGGAAATGGTGCCAGCATTAAAAGGGGAATAAGGCAAGCTTCTGGGGAAGTGGTTGTTTTAATGGATGCTGACGGTCAACACTCACCTCGAGAACTCCCTAAGCTGTTAAAAGAATTAGATAGTTTTGATATGATAATTGGAGCAAGGATTGGTTCTCATCAAGCATGGTGGCGAAAATTAGCTAATAATATTTATAATATGCTGGCAACCTACGTAAGCGGGGTTAAAATAAAAGATTTAACTTCAGGGTTCAGGGCAATGAAAAAAGATAAGGCAATGAAATTTTTATACCTGCTTCCTAATACTTTTTCTTACCCTTCCACTCTAACCTTAGCTTTTATAAAGGCAGCTTATGCGGTAAAATTTGTTCCTGTAAAAGTTTTACCAAGGAGAGGAGGAAAGAGCAAAATAAACTTAGTTAACGATGGATTTAGATTTCTTCTTATTATTATGAAAATCGCGGTATTTTTTTCTCCTTTGCGGGTATTTTTACCGGTATCTATTTTCTTTTTCTTATGCGGTTTCATTTATTACGGCTATACTTTCTTTTGTTTTCACCGCTTTACTAATATGAGCGCTCTCCTCCTCACCACTTCAGTAACTATTTTTATACTAGGATTAATTTCCGAACAAATTTCTTCCCTAAAGATGGAAAAGATAGATGAATAGAGGATCAAAGTAGCAATATTCCCGTAAATAGTCAGTAAGGCACATGCTATTGCAAATTGCAAAGTGCAAAGTGAAAAATGCAAAAGTAAGAGATATGAGTTTTGTGTGCAAGTGTTTAATTTTAACTTTTACAATTTACAGTTTGCATTTTGCATTGAATATT
>JAHJHM010000223.1 GCA_018823915.1 Candidatus Omnitrophota bacterium | reverse complement strand
TCGGTTTGAATAGTTTACCACCCCTACTTAATTTCGGGAATTCTAATTGTCGTTAGCCGGGTATTATAATTGTCGCTCATCAAAAGCAAAGGATATATACATGATGTTGTCTGTTCAATGCATCCATAAGGGTATTCTGCCAAAAACTTGAGGCCTCCGGCAAATTTAAGGCCTGGTAATGACATAACTATTAAAGAGTAATTTTGCGTACCTTTGAGCCAATTAGAAGGAAGCTTAAAGACTGTATCATCGGGTGCAGTAATCGAACCTGATCCACTTATACTTGTAAAGGGTGCTGTAGGCCGTATAGCTATCTCTGTTGCGCGAGAGGTTGTATAATTCGCTAATGAAGCCTGGATTTGAATTTTCCCCTTTTGCGGCACATCCGGCGCTTTAATCCTAAACTTAACAACCGCTTCTTTATTTTTATCTACATGCATACGTTGTTCTGGCGCATCAAGTATCCTGAATCCATCTGACGTTTTTAAGGAAATGGTCACTTCACCATCTATACCTGTTTTGTTATATATAGAAACCGGCAGTATAAATTCATCATTGCTTGCAAGGAATCTAGGAATAGTAGGCTCTATCATAAGCGGTTCAGCCACTTTTATATCAGCCTCACTATTCCCAAAATCTGCCCCTGAGGAAACTACAGCCATTACACGTATATTGCCTGTAAATTGAGGGATTCTAAAGACGGCAGATGCTTTTCCTGTTGAGTCTGTAATTAAACTCCCTCTCCATAAAACAACAGGTTCTACTCTCTTTGCACTTATAGGATTAAGATGTTTTTTAGGATCGAACCCTGACTTTTTTAGCTTACCAGCCGAAGGCACAGAATCTGTACCTATTTTTTTCTGCTCAAAGTCAGGCAAAAGCAGTGAATATATGTCGTAGGTAGTTATATTACTTGCTCTCTTGCCGTAGAAAAACTCGAATGGATCAGGTACTTTAAAACCTGTGAGCTGTAATACTCCTTCATCCACGAGTGCTATAGATAGCTCTGCTTCTTTTGCGTTACCAGCGCTATCTTTAACTTCTATGTTGATCTTAACATCACCATTTGGTTTAACACTTTGAGGCGAATCAATAGAAATGTTGAGCTTATGAGTTGAATTGTCAATGGCAATCGGAATAATACCATAAGCTCTATGAGCAACCCATTCCTCACTTTTCACAAGTGGCCGTATAACTGTAACAGAACAATACGCATTGGGCGAGAAATCGCTATTGATATTGATAGCAACTTCCTGAGTCAGATCAGTCAGATCTGCTGTCTGAGTAAAAAGAACGTTGTCTTTTGAAATTATGACAATAGCTTTCCCTTTAAATGGGGATTTGATTAAAAGTTTCGCAACATCGCCTTCTTTGTAATACTTCTTATCTAGTGATAGTTCAACCTTATCTGGCTTCTCCATTGCCCATGGTGTGTATCCATATCCTGAGCAATAAAACTTAATTCCTGCTACATGGGTATCTTTTTCTCCTGTTTTTAGCCTTATTATATAATCACCGTAAGACTTGGGGGTGTATTCATATCTTCCTGAAGAATCCCCTGAACTTGTAACGTCATTAAAAATGATTTCCTCATGCTTTTCTGAAGTATATCTATATCTGCCATTCTCATCTTTTTTGAGGACATTATTCCAAATAATCTTACTAACTTCTATTTTGAGCTCAGGTACCTCTGCATTTTTCCCATCGGGTGAAAGAATAACATAATCGAATTTAACCGGCTCGCCTGATGAAGCATATCCTTCAAATGCTTTTCTAATACCAATATAGTACGGATATGGATCTATAACCCTTTTTACATGCGAGGTCACGGCTCGGCCGCCAACTTCTTTTACTACAGCTTGTATTGTGCAATCTAAAGCGGATGGCGCTAAAATGCCTTCGGGTATCTTTACGGAGAAATTAGCTTTACCATCCTTATCGGTTTTCTGTTCACCAAGCCGAATAGTTTTAAATGAGAACTTATTTTCTTCATCTGTAAAAACATAATCTTTAAAATCCTTTGGCTTGAACTCAGTGGCCTTTAAGTCGCAGTTTAATTCAACATCTCTGTCTGTTGCCGCACCACCAAAAAACTGTTCTGCCTCCACAATTACTGGGATTTCATCAGAAATGGAGAACCTTTTATCCAGAACATCTATAGCAACTTTTAATCTATCCGGTAGAAATTCTTCAACATTAAATTTAGCATTACCGATTACTTTATCGTCTCCGGGAAGCGTAAGGTTTATTGAATACACTCCAGTAAGTGCATAATCTACAACATCAATACTTACATCTACAGTGCCAAACTCCGAGAGCATTCCATTGACCTTTTCATAAGATCTTCCATCTGGTCTATTAATTTCAAAGATAACAGGAAAGCTATCGGGAAGCTCCCAACCAACTTCCCGTAAAATAGCCTTTATGTGTACCTTCTCACCGGGCCTATATACTCCTCTATCTGTATATACGAATCCTTCATAGCCAGAGCTTATATAAGACCTACCAGACACATCGAACGCTGTCTCCGATATCACACATTTATCCAGCTCTATATATGAAAGATCGTAATCATTTGAGGCAGTAATAATATAAGGCTTTTTGTCACCGGACCAATCAACATCTTTGAAATGTATAATTCCATTTTCATCTGTTGTTCCTTGCAAAATCTGCTGGTTTGTTTTAGTAAAAACCTTAACAGTTGTATAAGGTATTGGGCTTGTAGTTGCCAGAGAATTAAGCCATACAAGAAGGTCGGAACCAGACTTCTTCGTCACTATTCCTATATCGGTAGTAAGGACAAGTTTACTATCTCCGCCCCAATAGTAACCATCCAATTCATTTACTTTTATAAAGAAAAGGCCGCGCGGATCCTCTTTCAATATATCCCTCATATCAAGGAGTACATCTTTTGCAACGTTCCTCTCGATTCCGGTATCTATTTCTTTCTCATAAACATCAAGGCCTATATCATGCGGGATAGAATATGAAGTCTTGTAATTAAGAAGGTAGACGATATTGTTCTCGTATACCTTATGTATGCTTACCTCTATTTTCTCGAGATTCATAACTTCAACAGGAATGGTATAATTCCCTTTTAAAGACATATACATACCCGGCACTTTAAATTTGACCATAGAATCATAATCAGGCGCAACTACCTCTTTTGTAAAAGCATTCTTTAAGGCAGCTCCTTCTTCAGAAGGCAGGCTTTTTAATACTTCTAGATTGTATTTAGTGCCCGGCTTAAAGTCAGCATATAAATTTATGCCTGAATAGCTCTTTTCGATGTGAAAAGGCAGTTCTGGGGTGATAACGATATAGCCCTTTGCTTTTTCCAGATCTACGTCTTGTGAAAACCGAATGTTTATGTAAGGGTTCTCGGCTTCCATTTTTGGATAAATGTTTTCCAAGACAAACTCTTTTTTGACAGGCTTTTTGGTAGTGTCTATTGGCGCTTTTTTACTAATAAACAGAATCTGTCTTATTTTCTTATCTATATAAGAAGTTACACTTTCTTCATGCTCCAGCAAACTTATTATTTTGAGGAGGCCTGCTATATTAATTACTAAAAACAGTGCTACTACCAAAACCCATTTCTTCTTAAATATTGACATCATTTCAGGCCTCCTCTTTATCACTTATAATTAACGTTTTATGTTTTTTCAAATATACTCCAAAAACAATAGCTGTTATCAGATCGATTGCAATCCATAATTCCCTTCCAAAATGAACCGCAACAACCGGATTAAATACAACAGCAGTAAACACCATTATCCATACCCACTGGCTCATCTGCCTTTTGTATGAAATCCAGGCTAACAAAGCAGCCGTAAGACAAACGAATAGCCTCAAAATCGTATAGTATCCATAAGGCCAGGGGAAGATTGCCAATACGAGCATACTTTCAGCCTTTCTTAATCCAGTAATATAATGTCTCTCTGTGAACACCTAATATTTTTGCCGCCTGAGTCATGTTGTATTTTTTATCTGATCGTTTATTTTGTCTGCGAAATACCTTTTTGTCGCATTCTGCTATCTGCTATCTATTAATTGTTCTTTTTGTTTTTTCTTTTCTGCTTTCTTTTCCAAAGACCGTTTACTTACCTCGTACAAAATATCAAAAAATTTCTCCCACCTTTGTTGCGTCTCACTGCCATATGGATAAACTTCTACAACCTTGCCTTGTTTGTCATAAAGCACCAAATCTTTTTTTTATGCCATTCATAAACACCTCCATTTATTATATTATATTAAGTTAAAATTTTCTACATTTTCAATTAATATTATCGTTTAATTAATTTTTTGAATTTACCGAAGAAATCGATGGTATTAGGAAGATTGTTTATGCTTAACAAATCTTTTACTTCCTCGGGTTTTAAAAAAGCGTTGTTTGTTTCTTTTAATATCTCAAACGGAATTATTAAAGGATTAAAAGCCAATATTTTCCTTATTGTAGACAAAACTCTCGTGGTGTTTTTTCTTCAATTATAAATCTTATTAAATTTATCGCACCATCTAAATCAAGATATTTCTTTTCATAATCCATAGATAGCAATTCTTCAGACAGAAAGATATCATGTTTTTCAAATACTTTATTGTTTGCGCTCATAGCTAAATCTAGAGGGTTTAGCTTATTCGCATTTTTTAATATTAACTTTAAAGCATTAATTAATTCATGTTCACTAGTCTTTACTTGTACAACAATCTGTCCACTTGGATCAACTTTAAGACCATTGTTCAGAAGCAATAAACATATTGCGTTTGTTATCTTGCTTCCAGACCAAGTGAGAAAAGAAACATATTCACCCTCCTGAACAAACCACCTTCTATCTAATCCATTTTGAACAAAATTATTTCTACCTTCATTTAGCAATGATACGGCTTGTTTATTTAAAAATAAGGGTTGTTCCGCAGATATAAAAACTTTAAACATTTCCTTTACAATATGATCATGAATCCTTCCTCCAACGCTACAAAATCTTGGAGGAACTCCACCTGCCGCTTTTATCACTTCGATTATTTTCTCTTTTTGACGAATCTTTATTACTTTCCATCTTTTTCCAGCAAAAACCATAAAAGCATCTTCTTTAACTGGGGCAAGTTTGCCAGGCACAGATCCCAATGTCTTACCATTAGCAATAATTTTAAATTCTTCAGAACTTTGAAATGCAGCATAAAAATCATAATGATTCACTATCCGTTCTCCTTTGGGAGATAAGAGCAATGTACTATCGCGAGATTGTTGAACAATATCATGTTTCTGATCTGCCAAACAACGCAGAAGCTCAACAAAACTATTACTTGCTACATTACTAAACGCCCCTTTCTTACATAAAACGTAATATAATTTCTCTGCTGTTATTCCGCCTCTTTCCGCGATAACTGATAAAATTTGTTGAATTAGAGTTGAAAAATGACATGCCTCATCTCTAGATGGCTCACACCATTTTTGAACTAATAGCTGAATCAGCGATATACCTTGGACTAATTCAAATCGTAATTTGTCAGAAACTGCTGTATCTTTCTTTATTTCTTTCTCGCTAATATAAATTCTCAATATTGACGGATCATCATCTCTTCTCCCAGAACGACCCAAGCGTTGCCTTAAACCCGAAACACTATGGGGCGCTCCTATCTGAGCGACGCTACGGACAGAACCTACATCAATGCCCAATTCTAAAGTAGACGTACAAACAATGCTTGCCGGTTTATTTGTCTCTTTCAACAAACATTCAGCTTCTTCTCGTATCGTTTTTGATAAATTGCCATGATGAGGAAGAAATTCATTAAGAACGCCTAATTTTTCTGATAAGAGTCTAAGCTGATCGGAACATTTCTCAACAACACTTCTTGAGTTTGCGAAAATTAAATTGTTTTCTCCTCTTAAAGTCTTAAATAAATGTTCTGAAATATCGGAAACAGACTCATGAACTTCCTCACTATCTTGATCTAATTGTGTGGCTGTATCTAAATAACCCCTTAATTGGACTTTTAATTCACGAGCATCATTACAACTTTTAATGATTTTTACTTTATCCCCATTATTAGGCTGTAAAAAATTTGCAGCAATTTCCATATCCCCGATTGTCGCAGACAAACCAATGCGAGAAGGACACCTGCCAATTGCATGATCCACTCTAGACATAAGACTTTGGAGTTGTTTTCCTCTCTCCAATCCCAAAAAAGAATGTATCTCATCAATAACAATAAATCTTAAATCATTAAATAATCTTGTAACTTCATAACCACGATTTACAAAAAGAGCTTCCAACGATTCAGGTGTTATTAAAAGAATCCCTTGAGGATTTTTTAATCCTTGCATCTTTGTACTCTTAGAGGCATCGCCGTGCCACGGGCACACAAAAATGTCACCCACTGAGGAACATAAATCTTCTAACCTTTGATATTGATCGTTAATTAGTGCTTTTAGAGGACTTATATATAAAACTTGAAAACTTTTAGGAGGATTTTTATCAATTTCGAACGCTAATTTCGAGACTACAGGAAAAAATACAGCTTCCGTCTTTCCTCCAGCAGTTGTTGCCGAGATAATCAGATCATCTTCACCCTTCATAATTATAGGTGTCGATTCCTCCTGAATATCATACAATGCTTTCCATCCTTTGCTCCAAATCCAACGCTGAACTTTTTCGTGAAAAGAATCGAAAGCTTTTGATTGGGAACTATAGTCTGAATGTTTTGAGTTCATCATCCCCTTTAGAATCATTTGAATTACTTTCATCATCTAGTATTAAATCATTGTCATTGCTTTTATCCATTTCGATACTAATGTTACCAATAAGACTTTTCCAATCTTGTCCCGGATTTTGCTCTAATATTGATAATAAATCTACAAATTTTTTTATAGTATTCCGTGGCGTTCTAAAATAAGATTCTCCGATCTTCTGATTACAATAACTCATAAAGGCAGTTAGTGCTTCATCTGGAACCAAATATTTCTCTGAATCCCCCATTGCGAAAACATCCCTAGTGTTCCGCAATAAAACAAATAAATCTTCAGGTGTTAAATTTTGCAACCTTATAATAGGACCACTAAAATCAACTAATCCCTCTTTAGCAAAAGTATTAATAGCAAGCCGTGATTGCAAAGCCTCATAGCTAAAAAGCCCCTTCCTTGTGTCCAACATAAACTCGGGAGTCCCACCCATAAGAAATCCCATATATCCTGAAGATCCTTGCAATGTATCATTTATTATTCGCAGCAATTGCTCATAATTACTAGTTCTCGATTGAGTATTAGCTAATTTATAGAGATTCACCATTTCATCTAAACAAATAATCAAGCCGTCATAACCACACATTTTCACAAATTTTGAGAAAAGTTTAAGATAATCATAAACATCGTCATCATCGATTATTGTTCTTACGCCTAAATCATTTCTGGCTTCTGTTTTTGTTGAATATTCCCCTCGAAACCATCTTATGGCATTATTTTGTAAATTCTTATTATCATTTTTATATCCTCTCCAATATTGCAAAATAACTTTTGCAAAATCGTACCCAGAAACAAGATCTTGTAGTTCTTGTAATTTATCCTGCATACATTCTTCTTCACCAATACCTTTATCCCGAGCTTCGCGTATTATCTCTGAAATAAAACGTTCTATAATGCTAGGAAGGGCTCCTCCATCTGGTTTAGTCCTTGTTGACATATTTCTCATAAGTTCTGTATATAATGCGCGAGCTTGACCATTGGTTGAATATAAACGTTTTTCTGGGGACAAGTCTGCGTTAAGAACGACTTTCTTTTTCTCAATAGCAATAAGTCTAATCAAATTAAGAAAGAAGGATTTCCCAGAGCCATATTCTCCAATTATAAAACGTATAAACGAAGAACCATTTTCAACTCTTTCCAAGTCTGTCACTAAAGCTCCGACTTCTTGGGATCGACCAACTTGTATGTGATGCAACCCAAGCCTTGGAACCACGCCGGCTCTTAATGCCTGTAAAATCGTATCTTTTTCTTTGGGGCGAATTCTTTTTTTATCCATTTTTTACAACCTCGCTATAAAGATTCACATTAATTATTAAATCCTTGTCCTCTTCGATAAGGGGTTCATCAAAATTATCAAAAGCCCAACTATTAATTACTTCAATAGCTCCACCTGGTAAGAGATCAAAAGATTCTGCCAATTTCTTAAATTCGTCTAGTTTCCATTGTTCTCGAGTGCTTAATTCACGCAACAGCGCACGATAGGGACTATCCAATGAGATAAAAAGACCATCATCTGCATTATCTACATCTTGAACCTTGTCTTCTTCAACAATATCACTATCACCAATAAATATTCTTTCTAATAATTTTGCAACCTCCTCAGTATCTTTTACTTTATTGTGAACCATGTCCATATCTAATGTGACCGCTTTTTTGTCATCTTTTGGTGGTTCTGGCAATATATATCGAACAGGATCGGACCCTTTCTTTTTAACAGTAATTGGCTCATCTTCAGAAGACCATCGAGCACCAAATCCGTTGAGATCGCTATATAATCTTTCATCATTAAAACCTAAATGTTTATAAATTCCAGATAATACTTTTACTTCAGAAGAATCAATTCTCCCATCAGCTCCCGCTAATGCCAACAAATACAAAGCAATCTCAGGTCGCTTGTTTTTAGGAATTTTATCAACAATACTTTTTCTCACTTTTTCAACACCATTCTTATTTTCAACAAAATATTGCATTTTGTGTTCTAATCGTAACCGTTCTAGATCAGTTAATTGAAATGCTTGCTCTAATCGACCTGTTAAATGCAATACTTCACTTTCCGAAAAATGATCATCTGCCAACGCAACCATCATAGCCAGTTCAAGAAACAGAGATGCTGATTTATAGCCATCACTTATTGCCAACTCAAAAGAACAATCTGATAGATTGAAAAGAATAGCAATATCCGATGATTTCAAAACGGCATCTCCATAAACGACGTCTGGTATTATTCCAACATTATGTTTTCTAAGATAGCTTGATATATTTTCCGCTTCTTTCTTTGTCATTTTAAAATCATTTTTTGTTGGCCATAACTTAAGAATTTCATTTCCTTCAATAAGACACTTCCCCTGCTCTTTAACTGATTGTAATAACAATTTATTTATTTCAGTAAGCTCAGACACTTCTGATTTTACTTGTAAATCAGAAGGCAATAAAAGGATGGCCTCCAAGCTATTTACTTTGTCTGGACTCCGTCCCAATAATCGGCTATACGCATCTAATTGATTTGTGCATGTTTCCACAATTTCTCTAATCTTTTCCTTTGGCTCTTCTAACAAGCAAACATCAGGGAGAGTGCCAAAATTTAGCTGAACCTCAAAAGAGGAGCTTGCTGCTCTGTAATTAGCCGTAATTTTACGTTTGTTTGGTTTTAACATAAGTCCATCAGGAAATTGTTGATTAAACTTTATGATAAAAATTTCTTCAAACTCTTTTTTTGCTCTTTTGGCAGGTGTTCGAAAATAAGTCGATTCATCTGTATAAATCCATGCAAGTGCCCATCTCGCATTTAAGGGTACGCCTTCTTTTGTCATTTGCCCAAGAGCAACGCGAACATCTAATGGTGTTTGCCATGTTTCATAATATTCAATAGTCGCTTCTTTGTATAAACATTGTCCATGATGAAATGATGAGACTACTCGCGCTTTACTTAGAAATTCATTGCTGTAATGTCTAAAAGAACCATTGCTTGAAAATATTCGCTTTAATCGCTCCACTTCATTCATTATAACAGGCCATTCAAAAATAGATTTATCTACAAAAAAACGTCTTTCAAGTCCGTAGAAATACAAGAAGACGTAACCCATCTGAGCACTTGTATCCGATGCACCCATTGCTAACCAATGAAGATAATTTGCTCGTGCTTGCGGTGTAGCATCAGAATAAGTAGGATAATAAGAAAGCAGATTCTGCTCAATATTTATATTTGATTTGCTCACAGATAATTTAGGATTAATAAGGCAAGGTTCCACTTGAACATAATAACTATTTGTCCTGCTTTGTTGAGTATGTAAATGTTCACCAACGTATATCATTCCATTTGGAATTGTAAAACCTTTTATTTCTATACTCTGATCTTTTTTAATCCAACATTCATCTCCAGACTGACTTCGATGTTTTTTGTTACTTTGAACAATCTGTATGTCTCTATAATTATTACTTTCAAAAGACCTTAAACTATTTTTATTTTTTGCACTAAATGAGGAAAAAACTTTAACCAGAACGAATAATAAAATTACTGGAATTATTAATACAGGAAAAGTGACAACAGATGGACCCACTATCAACAGAAGAAGAATGATTAAACAACCATTTGCATTATTATTTGATCCCATTTATAATATTCCTTATATTAAATGCCAAATATTTTCAATGTATCACAATTCAAACCACACTACTTCCCAATGCTCTTTAGCCCCCTGTTAGCTTTTGTAAACTAATAAACATTTGACAAATCAATTCTTAATCAAAGGCAAAACTGTCTTGGGGCTTTTTTTGTTCATTAGATTTCAAGCTAAATTACTCCCCCTCTTCCTCAACGAATAACTCCTCCAACTCTCCCATAATGTTCACCGTTGAAGAGCCTTCGTAGTACATATATCTCTTAATTTCTTCCATTAAGAAAGTAGCTCTTTCATTTCTTCGCATGTGGCCTGCTTTTTTAAAACTTCTCTTAGCTTTTTTCAAGCTAAAATTGGTATCTTTAACGCATTTTAGCAAATTTCTACATCATTGTTTAATCATTTCTTTGTACCATACCCTATAATTGACTTTAGTTTTTCGTATAACTCTCCCTACCCGCCCATACGCCTTGACCCTGATCAGGGTCTATTCTCAAGTTAAAACGGTATAAAACATACTATCAGGAAATCTGTTTTTTCCAACGGTCAGAAACCACTTCCAGGAATGAGGGCTCTTTTGCAATAGATTTCCCTGACACTACATCCTCGAAATCTTCTATAAAAGAATATTTTCGAGAATGATTCCCGCGAATAGTCTCTACCGTAGATAGCCATTCCTTTTCCAAATCAGTTTTTCTATATAACTTTTTCGCTTTTTCAAAATTATTCAGCGCGTATTTATAATGTTTACTCTTGCCCTTGTTAATAATCTCCATACCCATGGCTCGGTATATTTTAGCCGCTGCCGCATAATGTTTTTCGGAAAGCTTTTTCGCGGCGTCATGCAGTCTGAAATCTGGTGATTTACAGGCATACATAGAAAATTTGCCGGTTATGTCAACACCACCTAAAATAAGAGCAATAGACCCTTTAGGATTTAAGTTTTTCGTATATTCTTTGAATGACCTTTTTGAGATACGCGCCATATAGGGGGCTAAAGTTGAATACAAATTATGGCGGTGATTCTTTAATATGTGTTTTCTAATTTGTCGACTGACCCATTCCGCTAATACAACATCCCCAGAAAAAGCTAAAGCTCCCTTATTGGTAATTGGAAGTATTTTCTGAGCAAAATCGTTGAGTATTTTTTCTTTTTCTGTTTCCCACGTGATTCGAGAATCAGCAACGATGATTGCACCGTTCTCAAAATGACATCCGGTTATCATTGTCATAATATAGCCTTTACTAAATACCTTATTCCTTCAATTCATCTCCATAAATAATTTCTATTGTCCTCAGTATCATCATGCGGAACTTGTATGTACGGTCAAAATATCAAGGTTCTTTTTCTTCAAATAAATTGAGGTAATTTTTATATACAAACAGCCGACCATATTTTACCAGCTTATCTTTTGGAAACAGTATGCCCAATTTAACAAACCTTTCAACCAATCGCCTTATTTTAGCCCCTTTATTAAGCTTTCTATCGTATCGATAAAATCTATCGCGTTTTTGTAAATTCTTTCCGCGTCCTTTTGGGCAATAACTGAATCAGCCTTATACTGTGCCGTATTTCTCTTGGATTTCGTAGCCCACATTCTGTTGACATACTTTTCATCAAGCCGTTTCGCGGATTTGATTTTCTCTATATCTCTTGATTCTATGGCTTTTTCTTTTAAAACAAAATGATATTCCAATCCTTCAATAAGGCTTTCATGGCTTTGGGCCTTTATCCCTATCGCAGCTAATGCGGCCGTTGCCGCGTGAAACATCGCATAATATCCACAGCTTATAGTCCAATCATACCCGGTATAATCGGTGCTTACTTTTAGTCTTTTCTTAATCTCTTCATCTTTTGAAGCTTCCATAAGCAAGGAACCTGTTTCAATATTATGCCTTGCTTTATCAATGTGATATTTTACCAGCACTGTAATTGTGGGATCTACCCTTAAATCACCGCTATCAAAATACCCTTTTACTTTTATCTTTAGCATTTCGTTCTTCAGGTTACTCACTTTATCACCTCCAGTATCAATTCCCAAAATTTCTCTGCGCCAAACAAAATTATTTTATTTTTTAGAATTTCGTTAGCCACATTATGCTCTTTGTCCTTCAGCATCGTTAATAGATTTGTCGGCTCAGAAACCATAGGGTTTATTTCAACTCCAAAACTTCGCGACAAAGCAGCGCATTCAGTCTCTATAGTTTCATCGTATTTCTTTTTCGAAGGAACAAGAATGAAAAGGTCAATATCGCTTTTTTTGGAATCTGTACCTTTGGCCAAAGAGCCAAACAGAACGACGGATAATAGGTTAAAATCCGTCTTTTTGGGAAGTACCGAAAGAAGCTTTTCGACAATGAAGAATATTTTGTCTCTTTTCTTCAAAAAATTTTCGGCTATCTGATTCGATATTTTTACAAAGCTTGTTTTTACTTCGGGGTTATTGTAATTAGGCTTGCAATATTTACGATTTGTACGCTGGGTGACAACCAATATGCCTTTGCTCTCTAGCTCTTCGACCTGCCTATGCACATAGCTGTAAGATATATTCGTCTTTTTAGCTAACTCGTTTATTGTAAACTCAGCATATAGGTCATTGTAAAACAGTTTTATTATTTTATCTTGCATTAGAACCTCCGTTATCACTTCTGGTGATAAGATTATCACCAAGGCTGATAAATGTCAAGAAAAATCTTTAAGGGGAATAAGATAGGAAAGAACCATCGCATGGCAATCTTAATGGCTGAAAGTTGACATCTGTCAAGCAGATGTCAACTATAAATTCAATTATTGAAATTATGAAAATTGAGACTTATTTTGGCCTAACCCCTTCACTCCAAACCATTTATCTTCCTCAATAACCCCAAAATCATCCCTACGTACTGGGATATACGGCCATCCGAAGGTCTTTACATAAAGATGTTTGGATGTCATGTCCGAGCTGCTCCGGGAAAATGTCGCCTGAGAGATTTTCCCGGTATCAAGGCGGCCGGACGTATTATTGCTTCCTAGCCGCAAAACGGCTGTGTCCGTGGCGCCCTGGGTTAAATATTCCGAACGAAAATTTAACCCAGTATTCAAGGCGCCCGGATGAATTACCTTTTTTATTTTTATACTCATAATCCTCCACCCCTTTGGATGTCACTTTCCAGCCGCTGCCAGCACTCTGTCCAATCTTCTCCCACCCACCAGCGACTCCTTCTGCCGTATCGTTAACCGCTTTATCCTCTTTTCCATCGAAAACGCTCTTTTAAAATACCGATATTCCTTTTCCCATACGAGCTGAACCGGCAATATCACTCGCGTATATTTCGATGCAAAGCCAGTGTTATGATTCTTCATTCTTGCTTCGATGTTATTCGTATATCCGGCATAATACGTCCCATCTTGACATTGTACCGTATACACCCAATGTTTTCCATGTTTCTTAACATTTTTCTCTATGCTATCATCGTCCTGATACGTCCCTGTCGTCGGGGGATGTATCTCCCATTTTCCTTTATTATCCGCCTCCTGAACTCTGCCGAACCTCGGGAGTATTCCATATTATCGAAAAGCGTATCTTCTTCAGAGTCAAAATCGAAAAGGAACTCCTGGTACTTCTGCCGCCGTGATTCCTCACCTATACCAAATCCTTCAAATAACGGCGATTGAACAGTTACGCAATCTTGCTTCCCCAAAGCATAATACGCGGCACTGCTATAGGGATATTCCCAGGCCACCTCAACCATCCCTGCTTTCACCGGATTTCTCTCGATATAGCGCCCGCAGGCGTTCAGGTAGAGCTCCTTTTGGATTGGCTGGCTCTTAAAACGGCCCTGCCAGATACACCCGGCGGTCTTGTACGTTCTATGATGGTAATACACATATGATCGTGCAATACCAGCCATAATAGAAGATACTTTTGCCGGTACAGCAAATTCTACCGCCAAATGATAATGGTTGGACATAACCACCCAATGGTGAATTTGCATGTTGGACGCTCGTGAATAGTCAGTCAACAAATCGATGAAATACTTAAAATCGTCACTGGTATGAAAGACTATGCTACGGTTATGTCCACGGTTAAAAATGTGATATATAAGGGATTGCTGTAATTGGTGCGTGCGGGCGGTTGATGGCATGGAATGATTCTAACAAAAGGAAAAAGATTGTCAATATTTGTTTTGTAATATCCTCGTTAGCAATAAGTTATATAAACCGTCTACTTAATAAAAAGCTGACTAACGTATAAATTTTTAGCTTTTGCCAAATGAGACAACTTTTTACTTGCACATGATATCAAGACAATTTTAGTCATTTTTCCCTATCAATATGAAACCTATAGAACAAAAACTTCAGAATCGCTAATAATTTTTACATTTTTAAAGTATTCTGGATATCTTTCTTTATCAAAGGTATGGATGGGAATCAGTTTCTTAGGATTCAAGGCATTAGCAAACTTCTTTAAATCTTCTAATTCAGCATGGCCGCTTGTATGAACTTGCTCTATGATTAAGCCTTTTTCATTGCAAAAACGCTTAAACTTATCAGTTAAATAGCCATCCCACATTGAATAAATGATCTTTGCTCCCTTTACTGAATCTATTTTATTCAGAATAAGCGGGAAAACAGAGTTGTCTCTTGCTAACATTAAAATTCTATCCTTCTTATCATTTATCTCATCCATATCAATTTTTTGCTCGTTGTATAGGTACAGTAAATCTTTCAGATTGTTCTTTGCTAACACATCAGCATGATATTTTAAAAATTTAACCCGGATATTTTTCCAGTCAAAGCGTGGGATACCCTTTGATATTTTATTGAGCTTATCCAGAATAAAAGCAGTATATAAATCGATAACAAATATTGAATCTGTTTTGAGACACGCTCTATACGCTGAAACGAGCCTATCAATATTTTGAGATGAAGCAAAAAAAAACGTAATGGTACTACTTTCTTTGAGAATATCTACGATACGATTTTCTATTTCTTCTTCATTATTGTAAAGCTGTTTACTCCTGCCAAGCATAGAACCTTCCATCAAAAGGCAATCTATATCTTTAGGTGGATTTTCAACCATCTGTTTAAACAATACACTCTTTCTTCCATGACCCCTGAAGTCACCAGAATAAAATAATCGCTCACCATCGGCTTCAATTAAGAACGCCAAAGCATCGAAAGCTGAATGGTCTACCACATAAGGAGTTATCCTAAAATTCCCTATAGCAAAAGCTTCTCGATTGCTTATAATTTTAGCATTCAACATTTTAACTTCCCTATGAACAAATAAACTCGTTATATCAATCAATTCTTTTGCGCCTTCACTCAAATAAATAGGTATATCTGGATGAACATAACTTAAAAGGCCATAATGGTCTAGATGAGAATGAGAAATCAAGATAGCGTCTATTGATTTATTTTCATCCTTATATAAACCATCGACCTGAGGCAGGATTGAAAGGTCTTTAAGTTCTTCAACTGATTTCCCTTCTAAAACATCCGGCTCAAATCTCTCTTTATTTTCCTTAACTAGCGGCATCCCAAAATCAATCAGGATTCTTGAAGTAGCCGTGCTTAGTTCAACACAACTGCCCCCGATTTCTTGAGTGCCTCGATGAATTATGAGTTGCATAGTATTTGGTTCCCGAATCTTTCTCTGAATTCATTAAAAGAATAAACATTCTGCTTATAAAGGCCATATCCCATAAAATTGCTAGAGCAAAATTTGAACCCAAAACCCAAAAGCTTAGTCTCATATTTCTTTTGAATGTCTTTAAGTATATTGTTTAACTTACTGCTATCAGGATCATGGTTAGCTAATATAAACATATATTCTGATTCATCTGAGAATGCTTTTATAACATTTTTGTTGTTTCTTAGAGCAGGGATTAATCCTAATTCTCTTTTTTGATGTAGTATTGTCAACATTTCTGCCTTTATACTGGCAAGACTAGGATCTACAGAAAGGTATCTACTAAAATCTTCGATATGTTTTAACATGCCGGCACGTCCACTAAGTGCATTATCCCCATATTTTAGTTCAATAAAACATAATTTTGGCTTATATCCTTTTGTAAGCTTACGGATAACACCAACTGACTCCCATTTAACGGCAACTAAATCAAAACGGGCACCCTTATGATTATCATATTCGATATCAATTATGAAATAATCTGTAGAGTTACCTACTCCGCAAGAATTATTTTCTCTCAGAATAGCTTGCTGACATTCTCTTTCGGCTTTTGGATTCTTATGAAACCAAAAATCCATGGTTTGCTTTAACAAAGGGAAGGCTATAATCCAAGATTGAACGTCACTCTCAACTTTAAGTTTCTTTGGTAACGTCTTAATAACGCTGGGTATATTGTTTGAACAATATTTCTCATCAAACCAAGCAACATATCCATCCTTTTCCTTAATCCGCAGGATATTACCACCGCGATAATAAATATTTATATAATTTTCTCTAATCTCAAGACAAAGCGTAGCATCTGCCTTTACTCTTTGTATTAATGAATGGAGAAAACCTCCTCCTTTTAAATTCATTAGAAACTTATTAGACAATCCTCGCATTGAACATTTCTCTTTCTTAGCCATCATTCATCAAAAAAAGTTTGTTGTTTTTCCTTAGGACCAGGTTTCTTTACCACTTCAAGTTCGTCATTTATACCAATCGCCCCATGTTTAATCAACAAGTTATTTGCACACTTCTCATCTTTAGCGGCGTGTCTTACATAAATTTTTCTGTATTCTTCCATTTTAAACTTTTTTATTTTTCTTAAACCATCCATAACGCCTTCCCAGGTGCCACCCCTTGAATTAGATTCTGCCACGTAAATATCATTTGCCAGTCCATAAATATACCTATTTCGAGACATAGCCAACCCAACACTCCATGGGGCTTTCGGATGAAAGGCGCTCAATACAAGAACCTCTCCTTTTATAATGTTCTGGTAATATTTCTTAAATCCACTGGCAAAGGTCAGTATCCCTTGTGGAAGTACGATGATGCTTTTACCGTTATTGTCAATCGATACGTCTAAGGATAAGCGGTCAACACCTTTAGCAAAACCACTCACAATTACATTCCCTTGCTTAACTAATTTCTGAGTAATTTTTTTGGTAAATTCAAACCCTTTATCACTGACATCCCGAGAACCAACCACAGCCACTTTTTCTTCATGCAGTAGTTCTTTATTACCCTTAACATATATTACGGGTGGAGAAAAATTTATTCTCAGATTATCCTTTAATGATTTGGGATATTCAGTCGAATAAATTGGAATGATTTCATAACGCTGATTAAGGAGTTCGTCAGCTAAATACGCGTAGTTAGGAAGTTCATTTTTTACATCTTGAATATCAGAAATCTCTTTGGTGTTTAATTTAAAAGTATTAGCCAGATCTTTATCGTCTGAATCAAAGAACTCAGCAAAAGTCAAATTCAGTTCTTTTAGTATTTGGACTAACAGCTTATTGATTTTTTCAGTACGCCATCGCGGTAAGTGAGAAAGCGCCATTAAATAAGAATTTTCGTTCATGCTTATCCTCTCAAAATCTGATGAATTATGACAATTTCTTTAGCCTTGATCGAATAGCTCCTTTGTTTCTATTAAAAAATTCCGAAAGCTGCGCTACGCTCATGCCAGCCTTATGCAACTCAACTAATCTTTTGTCATCCACATCGCTCCAAGGCTTATAAGCATTAGGATGTTTTTCCCGCTGCTTTTCAATGTAATTCAGTTCTTTATTGTCATTTCCTTGCTTTTTATCTGTTGTTTCTGCTGTATGTTTTAACAAATTATCTGGAGATAAAACATTATCAGAATCACCCACACTGCCAACAGTCTTTGCAATAACCAAAGATGCCAAAAGATTTATTTTATATCGAACCAAGGTCTTAGCAATTTCCTTAATAGTAGCCCCGCTATCATAAATATCATCAATTAATAAAATATTTCTCCCTTCTAATTCCTCAGGATTCTTAAATTCAAAGGCTCCATCTACATTATCTTTTTTATTCCAAGAATTTTGAAATACCTTCTGTGGCTTAGTATCTCTTTTCTTTTGAAGATTATAGGAAATTGGTATATCGAGAGCCTTAGCAACTCTCTCAGCAAAATTCCGCACTAAATCTTTTGACTCTGTAGGGGGTACAAAAATAGCAAGATCAAACTTAATGTTTTGAAAACAGGCCCGATAAGCACTCAATACTTTTTCCAACAAAGAATCTGGGAAATATCCCTTATTCTCGTATTTGCATTTGTGAATAAGAGCGCCTACATTAGATGAACCATAATATGAAGCTGCAACACCATTTATGAGGCAGTACTCCTTATTCGCGTTATGTAGGCTAGGATATTCACCTTCAAGAAACTCTTTAATCAAGATATCCAGCTCAGGTGAATTTCTCCAGATAGTACTTCCTCCGAGACAATTATCACATTTATTACATTTTGAATCTGCTTTATCATCCAAATAATCTCTTAGATACTTCATCCGGCAACTATCACATTCTAGAAATTCTATCATCTTTTCTAGCTCTTTAAAACGGTGCTTTCTAAGATCTTCAAAGCGAGTGAGATTTAAAGCAGGCGCATTAAATTGATATTCATATTTTTTAGATTTACCATAGGTAACTTCATTGATTATACCCTGCTCGATTAAATCAGCTTTAATAACGCGAAAGCTATTTTGCTTAAGGTTGCATTTTTTTATTAATGCACGTTCACCTAATGGCTCTGGGGACTGTTTTAATATGCTAATAACCTTCTCATATTTTTTAGCATTAGGCCGAGCCGTATTGATAAAATGCTCAGGTAAACTTTTGTCTTCAGCCCTATATAAAGTATAAATAAAAGTGTCTTCTCCATCACGCCCGGCTCGTCCTATTTCCTGATAATAATGTATCGGCGTTTGAGGAAACTGAGTATGTATAATAAAGCGAATATCTTTCTTATCTATCCCCATCCCCAGAGCATTAGTAGAAACTACACATTTATATACATTTTTCTTCAATCCTTCCTCAATTTCCTTCCTTAAATCACCAGCTAATCCGGCATTATAGGCAATAGCATTGATACCATTTCTCTTTAAAAACGATGAATAGCGTTCCGTATCAACTCTCGTACCTGTATAAATGAAGCCAGTGCCTGGCAAATGTTGAATCTGATTTAAAATGAACCCAAATTTATCTTCTTCGCTATCTACTTTTATAACTTTTATATAAAAATTGTCACGCAATAAACTTCCTCTTAAGTAAAATATTTTATCCGAACCAAGCTGGGTCCGAATATCTAGAGCAACACGCTCTGTTGCAGTCGCTGTTACAGCTAAAATAGGTAAATGCTTAGGCATGAGCTTTACTAAATCTATTATTCTTTTAAAAGCAGGCCGAAAATCATGTCCCCAGACAGAAATACAATGTGCTTCATCAATAACAATCATCGAAAGCTTAAACTGTCTTACTGCTTCAATCCAAGTAATATTTTCCTGCCTCTCGGGAGCAATATAGAGAATTTTGATTTTATTTTCAGCCGCTTGCTTTAGAATATCTTCATTCTCTTCATGAGTTTGCTCGCAATTTATGCAAGCAGAAGGTATATTAATAGACCTCAGATAAGAAACTTGATCTCTCATTAAAGCAATGAGAGGAGAAAATATTACCGTCATTCCTTCGAATTGAGTAGCCGGAAACTGATAACACAAGGATTTCCCAAAGCCAGTTCTATGAATCAACAGACATCTCTTCCCCTGTAAAATTTTCTCAATAACTTGCCATTGCTCATCGTAGAAAGCATGCAAGCCAAATATATCGTTTAGTTTTTTTTCAGCAATATTTCTATCCATAAAATCAAATTAATCTTTTAATGTTTCTCTCCAGTTATTGATCTTTTTTAAATCATCCTTAGTAAAAACCGGAAAGTTACGATAGTCCCTCTTTGGTTTAACCCAGCCCTTCTTAAACCAATAATAAAGAGTCTGACGTGTAACGCCTAACTCTTTCGCTGCTTCTCTCATATTATAGCGTTTGTCTTTCATAGGTTTTGATTTTACCTCTTTTTACACTTTTTGTCCAACAAATAATTATAGGGGGAAATATTTAGAATAAATATTTCGGGAGGGCGGGGGTATCTCTTTCTACTGCTGCTTTTTAACGACAATTAGGGAATTGGCGTGCGGATTGCGAGCCGTGCGGGCGAGCAAGACGGAAAACATCAAAATCGCCAAGAAAGATATTTTTTCGTTCCAATTCTTCCCCCCTTTCCAATCCCTCTTTTTTCAATCAAAAAATTCTCAAAAATACAAACAAAATCAAAAGGATTCGCGCGAAAAATGCTTAAAATCTATATTAAGACATTCGGCTGACCTTATATATGGCTTCTACAATATATAAAATCTTTCCTTGTTTTTCTTCTAATAAATAATCTGCACCGCCCGCTGGGGCGGGCTTGGTGGGTGGCGTAACAACCGCTCGCCCCGCCTGGGGGCGGGGGCTTCGCTGGCTCGCTTGGCGCTCGCTCAGTGGAAGCAGTCTCTGTGCTCGGGCTTCCGCGCTCGTCGCGCTCCAGCTCCTGCGCTCAGAGCCTGCAAAGCCATCGTTGTGGTGTAATCGTAGCGTGGTTACGATACCCTTCCTCAGGCACCCGCTTTCGTCGGGCTTTTTGTGTAAAACAGATTTTTTTATAATCGGAAAATCTTTTTTTGATGCCGGCGGGAAAAAATATTAAGGTCTCATTCCTCTCTTTTTAGGAGGGTGAAGGCAAGCGCATAAAGGACGAAGCGGAAAACACGAAGTGGTTGAAGCCGGACGACTGCGATTGCCGAGGGAGGGGAATTAGTTAAATTTCTTTCAATAATCTTAATGTGTCTTCTAATATTGACTTCAAATCCCCTTGAGAATTTTCGCTAATATCTTCAGGAGCATTCGAATCATGATGAGGTACATGTAAATCGTTAAATAAACTTGTAAATTTATCATTTCTCTCTTGAGGGTAAATATTTAGCTGTCTTAATGTATCCACGAACTTTCTAAGACCTTTATTTTGCCAAATGTCATCTTTTAATTCTAAATAGTATTTCGCTTTAAATACTGCCTCCATTATCTTTCTGCATTTTAAATATGGTTCGTCAGAAATAGGTTGATTACTAACAACAGCTCCCTTGATTTCCTCCAGATATTTGTATGTTTCTTTTTTTAAGAATTCTTCATTAGCATTGCAAAAAACCATGGTGCATTTTTTCTGTCCACTAACCACGCCATCTGGTTCGAATTTATAAACAATGGCACTCGAAAATGCCTCCTCTCTCATAAGTCGAGATAGAAAACTTTTTTCATGCGTTAGAACAATCATCTGCAGCGGTTTCTTTTTGTCGTAATTTTCGATACTGGCTAACAGTTGAACAGTTTTGCGTTTTCGCTCTAAATCAAAACTTGAAATCGGATCATCAAAAACAATAATTTTCTTGTCTAAATTCTCATCATGAAATAACAAAGACAGGAAAAAAGCAAACGCAAGGCTACCTCGATCCCCTTGACTTAATGTATTGTTAAAATGCGGGGTATTTTCTTGACCTTCAATCGGCACGGCATGTTGGTCAAAAAATTTTATATTGAAACCGCAAGAAACAGCTTCAGAACGTCTGCGATCATCGTCTCCTCTAAAATTATCGATTTTAAAATCAACTCCTATATTTTCTAATATTTTATTGATTTTTTCTTCATGCTTATTAAAAATACCTTCTGAATAAGCAGTAAGCTCTTCGATTTTAGCGTCTCTTTGACCCTTTAAAGCTTCAATGTCGGCTACTATATTTCTATATTCGTTACAAAATTCAATCCAGTCTTTTTCATGTCGATCCTTAGAAGTATTTAATTTCCCAATCGCACTCACTAATTCGTTAACATCTTTTGATTCAAACCCCTCACAGAAATCTTTAATAGCCATATTGAATTTCTCAACTTCGTTTGAGATAGAATTCCGGTACTCTTTTATTTCTTCAAAATCAATAAAATCAATATCGTAATTTGAATCAGTCTTCTTTTTTCCACATTCACGATCAAAATTGTTCTTAGCCGCTAAGAAGGCGGTTTTTGAATTTTCTACGGTATTCTTCAAATTCTCAAAACTTTGTGAATCCTGAAAATAAACAGCCCAATCCTTGGCTTCTGAAATTAACTTTGTTAATTGATTTTCGATATTCCACCCTATAAATTGATCAACGGCTACTTCTAGCTCAGCTTGTAATCTTTTATACGCTTCATCAAAATATTTCTGATATGCCTCTAATAAACTGTTAACCTTCTGTAAATTTTGTCCACAAAATGGGCAATTAGCGTCCTCTTTGGATTCCTTTACGAGGGAAATGCCATCCTGCAAAAACCTAAGAGAATGATCTTTATTTTTCCAGTTAGTTTCCACATGTTTATATATTTTGCTTTGAGCTTCTTCGTGGACAGTTGAAAACTTTTTTGAAAAGATATTTTTTAGTAAGTCAAGGTCGGGATTCTCAAAAGATAAATTTCTTGGTTTATTTAACTGGGAGTTAAATTGCAATTCTTTTGTCAATTTTTCTATTTTACTTTCAATGTTGTCGATTTGAGACAAATTGATAAATTCCTCTAAAGTATAACTGTCTGAAAATCCAAATTGGTTATAAGTTGCCACCTTCTCATTCTTCAAACGGGCCTTTTCTTTCAATCCATCAATTAGCCTATTAATTTCGTTCGATAAGAGTTTACCTTTTTCGCCTATTACACATTGATGTAAATTTGTCTTATGTCGATCAACTACTTTTTCACCATCATAGATATTTTTTGAAATAAAAAATGTATCAAATATCTCTATATCTTGATGATTATTGTTCCAGCATTTATTTTCAAATTTATAAACAACATTTCCAGAACTACCTTCAAAACCTAACTCAATGTTTTTACTCCCCGAACTAACAAATGATTTTCTACCAATTAAAATATCGTTATTCCCAGTTGATAGCGACCTCAATATAGCAGTAAAGGTGCTCTTTCCATCTCCATTTCTACCAAAAATTACAGTCTTATCTTTAAATTCACACCCTCCCAGTGAGCAATCATAAAATTTTCCTATATTTTTAATCTTGGCTATTCTTTTCAACATAATTATCCACCCCAAACCTTAACAATTCGGTCTTTTATTTGTTATTTAACCTTTAAATCTTCTCCACACTTCGAGCATTTAAAGATGGCTTTATAAGAGGCCTTTTTTATTAAAGCTGAAATAATCGTTACCGCCGATGATAATATGATCCAAAAGGCTAATTTCAACAGTCTTCAGCGCATCCTTAATGGCTTTTGTTACTGCGCAATCTTCCTTTGAGGGGGTCAATGTGCCCGCAGGATGATTATGCGCGATAATAACACCGACCGCATGATGATACAGAGATCGCTCTACAATCTTTCTCGGATAAACTACAGATCTATTAACTGTGCCAATTTGAAGCGCCTCAACTGCTATAAGTTGATTTCTACTATTTAGAAAGAGGGTCTTAAATTCTTCATCTACGCACCCTTTCAAAGAAGCCTTCAGGTAATCAAAAACCAGTTCGGGTGATGAAAGTAAATCTTTGCTGTGCAGACCGTTTTCCAAATAAAGAACAGCGATATCTTTCAGCAACTTCAAAAACAGGGTTGTGTGTTCTGAGATGCCGGATACAGACCGTAATTCTTTACTGTCAGCGTCTAAAACTCCGTTGATTGTTTTAAACCGGATCATCAGTTCTTTGGCAATCGGCTTTGTGTCTTTTCTAGTAAGAGCATAAGAAAGAACCAGTTCCAGAACTTCATAATCCAACCAACCATCTACACCTGATTTCTTATATTTATCCTTCATCCTCTGGCGATGACCTATATAAGTTGGTATTTGCGTTTTAATCATACTACCTTTTCACCCCATACTTTGGCAATGCGGTCTTTGACTTTTTGTTCATACATTTCAATGAGCTTTTTGTTTGCATCAATTATTTTCTGTTCTTGTTCAACTTGAGCAACAATTTCTCTCTGAGAATCAATACTTGGCATTGGCAATTTTATTTTTTTGATCGCATTGCCATTAAACTGAGGCTGCCCTCCTCCCGTCATCAAAGAATTAGCTTGATCCCAATAGGATTGGCTTTGCGCAAAAACCCAATAATAATCGGGCGTAATCTTTTTTGATAAGAAAACTAATCGAATTAAAAAAGAGGCAAAAACTGCTTCATAATCTTCATTAAACATCATTGTCTTTCCAAAAGTTGCGCCTGTTCTAGCGACTAGAACATCACCTTTTTTTAATAAGTATTTTTTGGCAGTAGCAGTCAAATCGATGTATTTTTTTTCATCATTGATCAGTTTGCCATCTTGCCCAATGTCCGTAATACGAACAAATCTAACATCGCCTTTTTCTTTTGCTCTTTCTGTGAATCCATATTCGGGCTTACAAACTTTTCCCAACTCAACCATCTCCCAATCCGGATCAATATCAATATGTGGTTTGTAATTTTCTACAACCTGACGTGCACCGTCGATGATTTTTTGATAATTGTCTAACTCAACAACAATCTGTTCCTGCACTTCAAGAGGCGGGAGAGGGATTTTATAATTTGACAACCAGACTGTACTTAAATTTTTCTGAGCAATTCCCTTTGAAGAAGCAATACAACTTTGCTCAAAAATATCTTGATTTAATAAGTGAAACAAGAATCTTTTATCTACTTTCTCTCCATTGTTTCTTAAGCATGCCACGCGCTGATTCAAAGCAGCTGGCAAAAGGTAATTTGGCAATAAACCAACGCGCCCAACATTTCCCGTCAATGACATCAATAAATCATCTTTAACAAGTTTGTATTGCTCAATAGATTCTTTTGTATCTAAGGAGTAGAACTTTGGATTTTCGTCGACAATTACCCCTTTTTGAACGTTCGTGATCCTAAGAACCCTAATTCCATCTTTAACATAATTTTCGCTTTTAAATGCGTATCCGTTTAAAATCTCACAAACATTCCCTAATTCCACAAAATTCCATTTTCCACTATAAACAAGGGCTTCTTTGTATCTATCTCCGCCTAGGTTATAATCTCCGCTTTCTGCTATTATTTTTTTCTCAATCAGAGAGGCAAGCTTTGCCTCATCAGCATTGAATTCAAAGTCTTTATTTTCAATGATACTCTGTTTGTATCTTTTGATTACTTCTAAAGCCAATGGCAAGTCGCTTCCTTTAACCTCTCTTCTCTGTGCGCCCAAGCCAAAACCGTCATTGTTGATCTTTGCAAATAAAATCTTATTTGTCTTTTTTGCCAGATTTTTATCTAACATTAATATTGATGTCTTAACTCCGGAGTAAGGATTAAACACTCCCGCAGGTAAGTATATACATTTAATACGGGCAGGCTTATCAAACAAAGAAAGCAAGCTTAGTTTATGCTTGCCTTCCTGCTCTCGAAAAAAACTGCTCTTATGAAGAATTGATACTAAAAATCGACCTGAGCTCTTACGCCTCCTACAAAGATAGTCTTATCTTCATTTGTTGCATCGCCCCCGTATGGGTCCCATATTAC
>JAHJHM010000222.1 GCA_018823915.1 Candidatus Omnitrophota bacterium | reverse complement strand
TTGAAAGATAATATAGGCTTACGGAAAGATATAGAAAAATTAGAGGAGAAGATAGGGGTGTAATTATAAATTGGAATCGTGGTTATGTATCATGTCAAGAACTGACACCAATCCACTTCCTGACCCCTTTTTCGCCTTTTTCGCGAATTAACTGGCAACCAGATAACGTGATGGTTCTTTGACCGGCTTGGATAATTTAAAAAAAGGGGACAGACACCTTTTTGTGGTGATAAATATTTTCTCAAAACAAGATTAAACAAGATAAACAAGACGCTTTATTCAATCATTTGTCCCGCAAGGTGTTATAAATCAAATATTGACTTTTTCTAAAACACTTCTATAATCTCCTCATGCCCTATACCGCCCGCGCACACCAACTAAAATAATCTTTGCTCTATCATATTTTCAACCGTGGCCATAATCGCGCACAAATATATCATGACAAAGATGATTATCTTTTTTTATCGAATTACTTCGCGATTATTCAGCGCGGGGGATGTTACATATTTACCATTGGGTGCTTATGCCTAACCATTATCATGCAGTCTTAGAATTGGAGAATCCTGCAAAGATTTCGTCACTTATGGCAGGGGTAGGTCGATCCTGCACCTGTTCCAAACGAAAATTCTTCTTGACTTTTTTGACCCAATAGGTATATTTGTTAATACAATAGTTACAAAGAAATAAAAAGGGGACAGACACCTTTTTCTGGTGATAAATATTTTCTCTATCTAAAAACAGAAATCGAAATCAGGGGCATCTCAGATACCTATTTGCTATTGTTCTTATTTTCTCCGTAAGCGAAAAAAGTTTAAAAGTATCGTTCACCGAAGGGGCATTTGCCAGCGCGATGACCGCTTTTACCCAGGAGTATTTTACTCCCTTTTTGCTTCTCTTGGGAGGGACAGTACGGCATGTGGGGTTATTAAACGCCTGCCTAATCTTATGGCTTCTTTGGCTCAGCTTAAAAGCGCGGATATCGTTGAATAGAAGTGGCTTAAGGAGGAATGATTATCGAGATACTTATTTGGTTCGTGGTGCCGCGTTTTTATTGTTGGAGAGAAGAAAGGAGGTTGTCATGGGCATGAGAAAACTTATTTCATTATTTTTGGTTTGTGGTATTTTTTTCTTATCCGGCTGCGCTGTTTTTAGGAGGGCTGAACAGGTTGACATGCTGGAGCTGGAAAATAAGGAATTGCGAAAACAACTCAAACAGCTGCAGAAAGCAAAAGATGCGGAAGTTGCGCGCGTAGTGCAAACGCAAGAAAAGGAACTGCAAGACCTTGAAAAAGCAAAATTGGTGCTTGAAGAACAATTGAAAAGAGAGATAGGCGAGTATAAAGCGAAGCTTGAGATGACAGAACGAGGTTTAGTGATTACTTTTTTATCAGAGATTTTTTTCAACTCCGGGAAAGATATAATACTGGATACGGGTAAGGAGGCGCTTAATAAAGTTGCCGATGTGTTAAACGGAGATGTTCCCGATTCATTTGTCGCGGTTGAAGGACATACTGATAACGATCCCATAAAATATTCAGGCTGGAAATCAAACTGGGAGCTGTCTGCGGCTCGGGCGCTTGCGGTAGTGCACTATTTCATTAAAGATTGTAGAGTAAAACCACAAAGGCTTTCTGCTGTTGGATATGGCGAATATAAGCCCGTTGCTCTGAATGATACGTTAGCAAACAAACAACTAAACAGACGCGTAGAAATTATAATTCTTCCTTCGCAGATAAAGAAAATAAAAGGGAAATAGCAGTTTTTATCCGGCGGTGGTTGTCCCGGTCTTAATGCGGTAATCAAAAATGGCGCTGTTGCATACTACCCAGCAGGGTGCCCTGTTGGGATAGCACCAGCGCCTGATTACACCCCTGCCTGCCGGCAGGCAGGGATTAAAAGGCTAATGTTTTCAATCATTGTAATCGGGAATTAATCTCTGCAATCAGGGACTGTTGTATTTTGCCTGTGCACGGTAGGATGCAATAGTTCCATGGTCGGGCCGCTATCTTGTATGTAAACGCAGGATGGTTTTTTTATTGTCAGCGTCAGGCAGAAGCTGTCTCTAAATAAGCAATGAAATTATTATGAAATTAGCGCTTATTATATTTTTGGTTGTGTTAGTAATTGTTTTAGGATTCAACGTTTTTTCTTTACAAAAAGAGCTTTTGATCACAAGGATTAATTTCGTATTCTATGAAAAAAGAAACGATGACTTACAGAGGGAATTGATGCGTGTGAATGAGGCTTGCGCAGGAAAAGAGCGGTTTTTGAATGAAATCAAACAAAGTATCACTGAATTAGAAAGTAAGGTAGAGCTGAAAACACTCGAGCGTTATATACCTAAGAAAACGTGGGACGAAATAAAGCCGATTGTTGACAGGCTGCAGGCATTTTGCAAAGAAAGAGAAAGGAATAAATCATCGGAAGAGCATGAGGAGAACTTTTAATTTCGTAATTAGTGCTAAGATTCGATGAAAGCGGTAAAGATGGTGAAGGAGACAATTGTTATAAAATTTATTCTAATAAGCTTAACCGCGATAGCATTAAGCGGCTGTATTTTTATTGTTGTCGACGACCATAAGGCAAGATATTATGGCATAGATAAGCAGCGCGGCAGTGAACTCTTGAACCTAATCCTTGATAAGCAGCAGCAAGTATATCAGCCCGAAAAGGCTTCAGCGGAAGCTAAAAAACCATGAAATTTAAAATATCCAGATTACATACAGTTATTGCGGTGATGAATAACTATAATGAAGCTTCAGATACTGTTAGAGCATTTGCCCGATCGGCAAATGCCGCGTTTAGAGGCCGCGTAAAAAATTCTTCTTTGGCTCGCAATGAGCAGAAATAGTTGCCGGGTTGGCAGAAAAGGGTTAGTTTAAATATTGAACAGGAGGTAGAACTATGTTTACAAGAATGATTTTGTTTGGTTTTCTTGTTTTTGCCTTAGTTGGGTGCGTTACGGGTTCCAAAAAGCAGGTCAAACAATCACAACCGGTGACGGTTGAGAAATCGGCGAAAGTATATCAACAGGAATTATATTCCCAGGATTATGACGATGATGATACATGGTCATCTGAGAACTATGAAAAATCGGCGAAGAAAGCTTATTCTGAGCCGACGATAAAATTAGGTCTAAAGCAGATCCAGCGGGCGTTAAAGAGCGCCGGTTTCTATAAAGGGCCTATTGACGGCAAGGTTGGCCCCAAAACTAAAGCGGCAATTATCCAATTCCAGAAAGCTAATGGTCTTAAGGCCGATGGAATCGTGGGGAAAAGGACATCAGCGGCATTGAATAAATATTTATCCCGATAAAAAGGGGACAGACACCTTTTTGTGGTGATAAATATTTTCTCTATCTAAAAACAGAAATCGAAATCAGGGAATACCCATGAAAAGCTGTTCCCTGATTTTTAATTTACCATGAATCAAAAGAACCATCTTACACAAGGGCCGGTAACAAAAAAGCTCGTTTCGCTTACCATACCTATGGTATTCGGGATGCTTTCAATGGTGGTGTTTAATCTCGTTGATACCTTTTTTGTTTCCCGCCTTGGTACGAAAGAATTAGCGGCAATGGGATTTACCTTCCCGGCAATTATGTTTATTGTAAGTATCGCGCTGGGATTTGGCGTTGTAACCTCATCGATAGTCTCACGCGCCATCGGTAGAGGGGATTATCACCAAGTGCGGCGCCTTACTACCGATAGTCTTATCATCTCTCTTCTCATTGTACTTATTTTCGCGGCTTTAGGATTGCTTTCAATGGGATGGATGTTTCGTTCACTCGGCGCTGATGGCGAAACTTTATCTTTGGTCAAACAGTATATGCGCATTTGGTACATGGGAGCTGCTTTTGTTGTTATTCCTATGGTAGGTAACAACGCGATAAGAGCCTGTGGTAATACGCTTTTTCCCAGTTTGATTATGATTATTTCAACGATTGTTAATGTCATCTTAGACCCTTTGCTGATTTTTGGATTCTGGGGTTTTCCGCGTTTGGGATTACAAGGCGCGGCAATTGCCACAGTGATTGCCCGCGCCGTAGCAATGGTGCTTTCTCTGCTCATTTTACATTTCAAAGAAAAGTTAATTGATTTTGTCTTACCGTCTCTTCAGGAACTTATTAATTCAGTAAAACAATTTTTTTACATCGCTATTCCCACAGCAGCATCTCAACTGTTTGTGCCGGTTACTGTGGCAGTCATTATGCGCTTAGTCGCTGGATTCGGAGCCGCTGCCGTTGCTGCCTTTGGCGTTGCCATAAAAATTGAAATGTTTGTATTTATTTTGATTATGGCTTTAGCTACAGCCTTAACTCCTTTTGTAGGCCAGAACTGGGGCGCGAAAAAATTTAGCCGAGTGAAAGAAGCAGTAAAAAAAGCAAACGCATTCTCTCTGTGGTGGGGATTAGGTAGTTTTATTGTGTTTTTGGCACTCGCGGTTCCCCTAGGACATTTGTTTGGAAAAGATATTGAGGTTGCAAAGTATATTACGCGGTATTTATGGATTATACCCATAAGTTACGGTTTACATGGCTGTACATTTTTAGCGGCCTCAGTGTTTAATGCTATGAATAAACCTCTGATAGCTACGGCGTTGAATTTAGCGCGGATGTTTGTATTGTATATTCCGCTGGCAATCATTGGCAGCCGGCTGGCAGGATTAATTGGATTGTTTGCGGGGCTATGTTTGGCGAATTTGGGTGCCGGAATGCTATCAATCATCATTCAATTAAAAATAGGGACAGCGACCGTTTTTCTTGACATAGACACTTGATTGCTGTAGAGTATATCCCATGCCAAGAATTGCCAGAATTGTTGCTGCAGATTATCCCCACCACATCACCCAACGAGGGAATTACCGACAGACAGTATTCACCAGGGATGAAGACTATAGATTTTATCTCGAACGCCTAAACGAATATCGAAACAGATACAAGCTTTCGATACTTTCTTATTGTCTCATGCCAAATCACGTTCATTTCCTCAATGGTAGAATAAATTCCATAGTAAAGGCCAGAGAAAATTCCATAGTTTAAAAAGAGGAAAAATCCATCTTCTGGTATTATAAAAGATACAAGGAGGTGGAAAATGTTAGGAATAGCGATGCATACTACAATAAAGACGCTTATGGAAAAAGGAAGCAATATTAGCCAAATAGCTAAGGCTACCCAACAGGGTGTCCTGTTGGACTACCGGGCATGATTGGAAGACAGTAGCTAAAGTAATCAAGGCCATAAAGTCCGGTAAGGGATACCCACAAAAGAAACCGCATCCCACCCAACATGGTGTCCTGCTGGACTACCCAACAGGGTGTCCTGCTGGACTAGAAAATTAGATAACTACAAAGAAAAAATTATTGAGTTAATGGAAATAGGATTAAGCGGGGTAAGAATACACCAAGAACTGGAAAAGATGGGTTTGGGAATAAGTTATGCAAGCGTTAAGGATTATTTGGCCGGTATCAAAAAGAGAGAAAAGATTTTTGTCAGAATACATACCTTACCCGCGGAAGAAGCACAGGTAGATTTTGGATACATAGGATTAACTCCCGACAATGAAGGCAGGAGAAGAAAAACCTGGGTATTCAACATGAAGTTAAGTTTTTCCCGCTATGATTACTATGAAAAGGTATACGACCAGAGAGTAGAAACATTTATAGAATGCCATATTAATGCCTTCAATTATTTCAACGGAGTACCTGAAACCGTAAGAATAGATAATTTAAAAGCAGCGATTTTAGAGGCTAATTTTTATCAGCCTGTTTATCAAAGATTATATAAAGATTTTGCTGATTATTATGGATTTAAACCAATACCATGCAGGGTATATCATCCTAACGATAAAGGGAAAGTAGAAAGCGGGATAAAGTATGTGAAGAATAACTTTTTCTTGGGGCGGTCATTTAAGAATAGCAACGAGGTAGATAACCAGTTAAGAAACTGGCAGGAGAAAGTATGTAATAGCCGAGTGCATGGGACAACGAGAAAAGTCCCTAAGGAAATATTTGAGAAAGAAGAAAAAGCTAAGCTCTTATCTCTACCTTTAGATGCATTCAAATTATCCGCAGTAGGAACAAGAAAGGTATATCATGACTGCCATATTTATATAGATTACAACTATTACTCCGTACCCTTTGAATATGTAGGTAAAATTGTAGAAATTGAATTAAACAAAGAATTAACAAGGATTTACTATAAAGGCAAAGAAATAGCTCTGCATCCCAGAGGAGTTGGCAGGGGGAAGTTCTCTACGAATGATAGCCATTATCCTAAATATAAAAGATTCTCTGAAACGGAATACCAGGAAAAATATCAGGTAAAGATGGCCGAAATAGGAGAATACGCTGAACAGTTGTTTTTGCTGGCTGTTGGGAATCAACCAAAGAATTGGAACAGGATTATCCAGGGAATATTATCTTTAAAGAAAAGTTATCCTCCGGGAATCATCAATTTAGCCTGCAGGAGAGCTTTAGCTTATGGAGTTCATCAATATCAAACCATTAGAAATATCTGCCGTAATGGCAGTTATAATTTACCTGTAGAGTTTTGTAAGGAGAGCTATGAATGCTGCAAGAACTAAATTAAGAGAGTTTAAGCTATCGGGGATATGCAATTCTTTAGAAGAAAGATTACAATTTGCCAAAGAGAAATCTTTAGCCTATCTTGAATTCCTAGAGCTGCTCCTGGAAGATGAAACAGCTAACAGGAGGGATAACAGTTATAGAAAAAGATACGCAAAAGCAAAGCTGCCGGTTTATAAAACCATAGAAGATTTTGATTTTAACTTTCAGCCATCCATAGATAAAAAAGTAATTAATGATTGTTTAACCTGTAGCTTTATCAAAGAAAAAAAGAATATAGTTTTTATCGGTAATCCCGGGACAGGCAAAACTCATTTATCTATAGCAATAGGCATAAGGGCGCTGAAGAAAGGATATAAAGTTTTATTCACTTCAGTCTCAGACCTACTGCATAGCTTAAATACAGCC
>JAHJHM010000255.1 GCA_018823915.1 Candidatus Omnitrophota bacterium | reverse complement strand
CAGATAAGTATCTTTTACTGCTTAAGGTAGAGCCGTTAGCGACCGCATCGCTTGCCCATTTGCTTGAAATGATAGAAAGCAATAAATACAAGACCATGCTTGAATGTGGATTTGGCGGGGGAGACGATGCTGTAAAAATACAAAAAAGATTTCCTGAAATGAAAACCATTACCACTGATAATGACGTGCTGTTAAAAATGCACAAAACCTTAGAAAAATTATTAAATCTAAGTAAAAAAATAGGCATAAAAAATTGCGGGAAAGTAGGAATGGTTTTGTTCTTAATGATTTTGGCCTCCCAACTATAGGTAAAATTATTGGACACGACTTTATGGATTTTAATAATGGAGGATATAAATTTAGCCCATTACGCAAATCATCAGCTTTGATAAATTTTATTGCACATGTTTTGGAGAAACAACGTCTTCACAAAATAACTGCTCAAGGTTACAAAGATGCCTTTAGGGATGAAAATGGCAGGATATATTTTACTATGTTGAGAGAATTAAATGAGACTATAAAATCTCGGGGAGAGAAACTTGTGATTGTTCTATTTCCTTTGCTTTATAATTTTAAAAATTATATTTTTAAAGACATTCATTTAAAAATAGCTGATTTTTGTAGTAAAGAAAATATTTTTTTGTTGGATTTATTATCTTCTTTTTCTCAATACAAAGCCAAAGAATTATGGGCTAATCCTACAGATCATCATCCTAACGAGATAGCTCATGATATAGCTGCTGATGTGTTATATAAATTTTTACAGCAAAACAAAATACTGGACAGAATGTTTGATAATTAATGGAAACAATATAAAAAAGTTGTTTATTTCTCGTAGTTTAGGAAAGTACTTGTGCCCGTAAGGGTAGCGCGATTTTCTTGAAAATGAACATATTAGATTCTAAAAAGAAAATAGATGTACTATTAACTCAGCCGCCTCATAAGCAGGATGAAAATATACCTTATTTTGGTAAAGAGATTCCCTTGGGCATTGCATATTTGGCTGCCTATTTAGAGAAGCAGGGGATAACTACTGAGATTTTTGATATGAATGTCTGCTATAATCCTTTTCAGTTGTATATTAAAATCTTGGATAATTTAAATCCATCTTTTGTAGGGATTTCTGCTTTCACTATAGATATTATAAAAGCAAACGAAATTGCTAAATTGACTAAGAATTCTAATAAAGATATTGTCACAATTATAGGTGGCGTTCATGCTACAGCTTTACCCAAAGAGACGTTAGAAGAATTTAACTATTTCGATTATTTAATTTATGGTAGAGGAGAGGTTACTTTAACTGAATTGGTAAATAAATTAAAATCGAAAGAAGATGTCTCTAGTCTTGAAGGCCTTGCTTATCGAGAAGGCAATACAGTCAAGATAAATGCTCCTCGTAAAAAGATAATCTCTTTAGATGAGTTGCCTTTTCCTGCCAGAGAAAAACTCGAGCTTGTGAGGTATAAGCCGCATAAGCAAAAGTATAAAAGATTACCCAACACAGGTATTATTTCTAGCATTGGTTGTCCATATCATTGTAGCTATTGTTCAGTAAAGATAGTTCATCCTCAGATATTTTTTAGAAGCGCTAAAAAAGTAGTTGAGGAAATAAAAGATTGTGTAAGGAAATTTGGTATAAGAGATTTTAGATTTTATGATGATTGTTTTTCTTTTGACCGAAAGAGAATCGTTGAGTTTTGCCGGTTAATTGTTGATGAAAGTTTAGATATTTCATGGAATTGTGTAAGTCGAGTCGACTGTGTAGATTTTGAGCTGTTAAAGCTTATGAAGGAAGCAGGGTGTTATCTAATTAGTTATGGCATTGATGGTGGTACAGATAGAAGCTTAAAAATTATCAATAAACGGACAACTTTAGACCAAGCCCGTAATGCCATAAAAGTTACCAAGAGAGCGGGGATAGAAAGCAGTACGAGTTTTTTGATAGGAATCCCTGGGCAAACCATAGGGGAGATGAACGCGACAATAAGATTTGCTAAAGAATTATCTCCTGATTTGGCAAATTTTTATATATTAAAGGCTTATCCGGGGACAAAAATTTATGATGAAGCTAAAATAAATGGTAAATTGCAGAATAAACACTGGGATAAATATTTCATGCAGGGGCCGCCAGTTGTAGAAATAGGGATTTCTGATGAAGAGATTATGAGATTACTTAAAAAAGCCTATTATTCTTTTTATTTCCGTCCAAGATATATTTGGCAGAGGATTAAAAGAATTTTAAAATCTCCGATAAGAGAATTTGCTGTAGCTTGGGATGGAGCCAAGATGGTTAGTGGTTATTTTAAAAAAAGAACAAAAAAGCTTTCATCTTAGGTTTTTTGGAGTTTATTTTAAGATATTATTCTTGAATGAGTAGTGAAGAGATGAGGAAAAAGTTTAAAATATTAGGTAGGATATTGATGGCCGTTCTTCTTACTTTAGGCTTTTTAGAAATTTCTTTGCGTATTCTCGGTAACTTTTATGTACCCCAAAGAAAATTTCCCAAAAAAGAAAGTCAAATTATAGAGAAGAGTAATGTTTTTAAAGTTATGGCTATAGGGGATTCTTGGACAGAAGGCGCAGGTGCCAAACGCGGACAGGGATATGTTGACGTATTCCTTGACCTTCTCCGTAGAGAATATCCAAATATTAAAGTCGAAAGCTTCAACTATGCCCGCGGTAGCTTTAATTCGTCTCAAGCCTGTTTGCAGTTTTTGAAGCATTGCCGAGAAGTTAAACCTCACTTGTTAATTGTTTTAATGGGAATTAATAATATTTGGAATACCCAGGATGTTTTTCTTGCCCAGAAACTTGTAAATGAAGAAATCGATCTTGAAGGGAGAAGTAAACTGCAAATTTCTGTTTGGGAAAAAGTCTTTGCTTGGTTGAATAAATTGAAAGTGGTCAGGTTGTCTCGAATTCTTTATTGTAACCTCACTATGAAATTAAGCAATGTAAGTTTAGATGATATGAGTGGCCCTCATCCTATGGATAGTGACTATGCCGGCCCATTTTTTGAATATTATGCTGAAACAGGAGATAGGGAGAAAGCAAAAGAGTATCTTATCAAACATATTGACAAGGCGCATAGTTACGATGATTTTTATAGGCTTATGCTTTATTTGTTTGATCACCAAGTTAAGGATGTAGAGGGTTATTTAAGAGAAAGAGGCTTTTGGCGTCCACAATTGATTAAATTTAAATTTAATCAAAGCCAGCATAATTCTATTGTCTCATCAAGGCACAAAATATTAGAAGAAAATATAGTAGCTTTAAAGAAAATGTGTGATTTTTATAATATAAAAATGGTTGTTCAAGGTTACCCTCAATATGGGCAAACCCATACTATAGAACTTAATAATAAATTATTTGAGATTGCCAGGAAAGTAGATGTGCCTTTTATAGATCACTATGTATTATTTAGTGAGATTTTGGGAGTAGAAAGATTTAAGGAAGTGCAATCAGTTTGCAGCCACGTTAATACCGAGGGGCACAATCAAATGGCAGAGAATTTATACAGAGCAATAGTTGAGCTTAATTGGGTAAAGGAAGACGATAAATTAGAAGGAAAAATTGAAGGTGACATCCCTAATCGTTAGAGGTTTTTTATGAATCCAAAGAAAATTATTTTAGGTTTCATTCTAATTCTCATTCTGTCAGTTATGGGTTTTGAAGAGGCTTTGCGTATCCAACGAGGCGCACCGCCTTTAGAGTCTAATCTAGCGGATTTTAAGGAGGGATACGAAGAAATTTATGAGAGATTTTTCAAAAAGATTCGCTTGCCCGCTGGCAAGGTTGTTTATAAGACTCAACGTGATCATGCCATAGAGGAAGTATTCTCCGCAGATAAGATTAAGGGAGTAAAGCGTATATTTATCTTAGGAGGTTCTGTCGCACAGCCTTTTGGTGAAGGAGTGGGTGAAAGAAATATAAAAGAATTATTGGAGAATTTAATCCCGGGCGAAAAGTTTGAAATAATTGGTTGCGGGGTGGGAGGTTACGATAGTTATAGAGTTTCTCTTATCCACAAAGAAATTCTTAGTTATGATCCGGATTTTATCATTCTTTTGTCGGGAAATAATGAATATTGGGATCCTGTGCGAGTGAACTTATGGACGTATAAAGTAAACTGGTTATTCCGCAATTTATGGATTTATCGAGATTCTCAGGAAAAATTTCGGGCTTGGGTTGAAAATCGGAGAATATCCAGAAAACCTTTTAAAGAGAAGCGACTCATAAATTATGAGAACAACCTTCGGAAGATGATACTCTGGGCAAAAAAAAGAAAAATACCGATGATTTTATGTGCTTTACCGGCTAATTTTCGTGATTGTCCGCCAAGAGGTTTTCCCCTTTGGCAGGATAAACAATTTTTCCTGGCCAAGAATGCTTTGGATAAGCGGAAATTTGAAGAGGCAGTAAAGGGGTTTAAACAATTCATTAGTAATCATCCAGAAGATGCTTTTGGGGAATATTTTTTAGCGCAATGTTACGATAATTTAGGAAATTATGCTCAAGCGCAAAGTCATTATCTTAGAGCTTTGGATTTGGATGCAAATCCTGGAGATCGCTGTCCCCCTGAGCGTAATGAGGTTATCCGCCGTCTTTGTGCTCAAGAGGGTTCGGTATTAGTAGATTTAGAGAAAACTTTCATTGAAGCTGCTCCCCACGGTTTAGTAGGAAATGAATTTTTTGCGGATGGCTGCCATTGGTGGCGTAACTATTCGGTTTTTGAAAAAGTCGCCCGCGCTATAGAAAGTTGTTACAAATCTCGTTTAAAGAAACCCTCTGCTTTTTTAGCCAAAGCGCGCAATAAAGGTGATGGCTATTTGGATTTTTCCGCGATTACGATTAAAGAGTTAAAGTCGAGAGGATTAGAAAAAGTGGTGAATATGATATTCGGGTTGGTTTCATCAAATCAGGAAGTTTGTCTGGTACAAGAACGGGCAATTTCTTTTTTACAGATAGCGTATCAGTGGAATCAGGAATTATTTGAGAGTAGCGCTTTTTTTAAAAGCCAGATGCTTAATGAGTTTTCAACAAATCAGTGGATTCAGGGGTGGTTACCAGAAGATTTTGAAGAAAAATGGCCGGTTATTTTTTCTCATACTGGAGAGGCTCTTCGCCGTTTGGGGATGTATGTTAAGGCGGTTGAATATTTCAATAAAGCTATTGGTTTGGATTCTAAGTTGTGTTTTCCCTATTTAGGCCGGGGTTTAGCTTATTATAAAATGGGCCAGATTGATAAGGCAAAAAGAGATTTTGATGAAATGGCTAAAAGATCTTGTCAGCAACCATTGGTAGGGTATTACCGTGAGTTATTAGGAATTTAATTGTGGGAGTTTTATACAGAATAAGGCGGGAAATAGTTTTTTTTGTCTATATTCTTTTCGTTCTATTTTTAGGATTTTGGGTTGGTGAATTCTATTGTAGAAAGAATAATATATGTAAGTTAGCTGAGTTTAGATATAGGGACTGGCCGAATATGGATATTTTTACTACTTCTGAAGTTTTGCCATTTGAGGTTGTTTCTAATATACCAAATTATACTAATTCTTTGGGCATGCGTGATAAAGAGTATTCATTGAGAAAGAAGAAGGGTATTTATAGGATTATTGTTCTGGGAGATTCAATAACGATGTACGGTGAGTATACAGATTATT
>JAHJHM010000221.1 GCA_018823915.1 Candidatus Omnitrophota bacterium | reverse complement strand
AGAAAATAATCTTTGTAATCTTTTAATAATCCCTGCCTGCCGGCAGGCAGGTGTGTAATCAAGGATCATTCTTATTTTCATCTAACTCATTATGAATAATTGACTTATAGATATTCTTTCACCTTTAATAAGAATGATCCAGAACTATCTCTTCTGCCAACAATAAAAACCTTCCCCAATCTCTATGATTGGTTCACCTTAACTCCACAAAGTATGCTAACAATTACAACTTAAGAAAAAGTCTTTTTGTAAGGATTGTTTTTGGGAAGAAGTGGTAAATGAAAATGTTACAAAAAGTAAACTTTTGTGACGTTGGGAGGAGATTCGAGAATTTTAAAAGGAATTATTTTTGAAGAATCTTCTTTGCAGCTTTTAAGAATTCACCTGCACGCTCAATAGCGATTGAAGCTCCTTCTTGGGAAAATTTCCTGTGATAATCAGCATCTTCCCTTAAAATCATAGAATTGAAGAAATCTTCACAGAGCTTGTCTTTAAGGAGGCTTTCTTTTACAAAAAGTTCTTTCAGGGCTAGATAAAGACAGTAGTGGCCGCGTTCTCTGTAGCCATTGGAATAAAGAAGAGCTCTGGCAGAGTGAAACATTGAATAGTAGCCTTTGATAGTTGTCCATTTAAAACTCGCTTTGGAGAGTTCTTCCTTGGCTGATTGAAGATCAGCCTCAGCGTCTTTGAGTTCATCGTCAACCAGATGTTTTGCTTCTGGAAAGGCAAAGATTCTTTTTCTGGATAGACAGTCTTTAAAGGTTATCTTCATTGATTTCTCGCTGCCAGAGAATTTTTCCTTGGCTTACTTGGGCCATAAATACTTTGTTGTTATCGGTTTTTTTCATAAGGCTAGTTGGCGATTCTATTATAGCTTGGATTTTTCGGTTAGCAACTCTGATAGAAAAGGAGTATTTGTTGATTATAGAGCGTACAGTATCTTCATCGCTGCTGACTATAAAAAGATCTATGTCACTTTTTTCTATATCACCGCCCCAAGACCAGCTGCCAAACATTACTATTTTATGAGTGTAGGGTTTTAGTTTTTCGATCAGAGGCTCTAAGAGGAGCATGTTAATTAATATTTTAAATTCTTGGATATAAGGATTAGAAAGGTTAACCATATAATAATTCATCCGACCTTCGGTTTTTCTTTCAACAATGCCTTTCCTGTAGAGATCGTTCAAGATATTATTTGCCGAACCATAACTGATTTTAGCTCCTCGGGCAATTTCTCTTTCGTAGCAAGACTTGCCAGAGCTCAGCAAAAGATAGTTTAAGATCTTTTGAGGATTACCGAAAATAAGATATTTACTAACCATAACAACAATTACTCATTATAATGAACCATTGCTCACTGTAACGAGTATAACCGATAATTGGTTTTTGTCAAGCTTTCTTTCTTTAACTTAGTGTAAGATATAGTAAGGTAGTTTAATAGAAATAGGGGACGGAGTTTTCCTGTTACCAACCTCGTAGGTTGGGAAGGTAATTCAGGTAATTCGAATTCCGTAATTCCGGGGACACAATACTTAATGTGCGCCAAGCAAGCTAATACAAGCAAGTTGGCCAAACCAACCCGGCCAAAGATTAGCCGTCAGGTTCAATAAACCCCCTATAAACCCATAGGTCTATAGCGCATTTCAATAAATACATCAATATCTCACAAATACCTTTTCAAAACCCGGCAATCTATTTGGATCATTCTTATTTTCATCTAACTCATTATGAATAATTGACTTATAGATATTCTTTCACCTTTAATAAGAATGATCCTAATTTATGTTGACAAACCCGTAGTAATTACGTTATAATTACTATGGAGGTGATAAAAATGAAAGTAACTATAACTCCGATAGGAAATTCCAAAGGTATAAGAATCCCCAAAGTAGTTTTAGAACAGTGCCATATTAAGAAAGAAGCAAATATGGAGGTTAAGGGCGAAAGCATCATTATCCGACCTTGTAAGGAAGAGCCGAGAAAAGATTGGGAGCAGGCTTTTAGAAAAATGCACGAAAATAAGGACGATCAGCTCTTGATCAATGATGGTATTGATCTCGATATGGAGAAGTGGGAATGGAAATAAAGCAATACGATGTTCTTTTGATTTCTCTTGATCCCACTGTTGGGCATGAAATCAAGAAATCTCGTCCATGCGTTATTCTTTCCCCGGATGAAATGAATAAACATATTTCTACTGTTATTATTGCACCTATGACTTCCCAGTCGCATCCTTATCCTACACGCGTCCATCTTACGTTTAGAGGTAAAAGCGGCTGGATAGTATTAGATCAGATACGCACGGTGGATAAAAGACGCTTAATTAAGAATTTAGGAAAGATAGATCGTAGTACGATTAATAGCATAAAATCCGCCATAAAAGAACTGTTGGTGGATTGAGATATTGGTCCCACCCCAACAAATTTAATATCTGGTATTGTCTCCTGAAGCTTAAATTCTTATCCTTTTTGTCAAAGTGTTTTATTTTCTAATATAATCCACTAAAACTTGACAAACTTTCCAATTCTGTTCATAATGCTACTCAGCAAGTAGTCCAGTAAGCTACCCTATTAGGTAGCTTACTGCGAATGAAGCAAGGAGGCTCTAAGAGGTGAAGAATGTTTATTTAACCGGGTTTATGGGTACAGGAAAGACTGTGGTGGGAAAAATTCTCGCTAAAGAATTAAACAAAGATTTCATAGATATGGATGAGGCTATCGTTCAAAACGAAGGTAAAAAAATTGCTGATATTTTTGCTTCAGAAGGAGAATTTCATTTTAGAAAGGTAGAAAAGGAATTGTTAAAAGAACTTTCTACCAAGCGCGACTTGATGGTAAGTTGCGGTGGAGGGCTTATCTGTGATGAGGAAAATTTAAATGTACTTCGCGAAAGCGGCACAATAGTTAATTTACAAGCAAGCCCCGAAGTTATTTACGAGCGGATAAAAGAAACTACTCGCCGCCCGCTGCTTAATGTAGATAGTCCTTTAGAAAAAATAAAAGTGTTGCTTAATAAGCGCCAATTTTATTATAGCCAGGCTCATTATTGTCTTGATACAAATGAAATTACTCCCGAGGCAGTTGCGGAGAAAATTATAGCAATCTTAAAGGTGGAACAATAGTCTCAAATCTAGCATTTCAAGTTTAGCATTTTAAAATGTTAAATGTTCAATTTGCACTTTGCAATCCCTGAATGAAATGAGGGGTACTATGGCTAAAGAAGGATCTATTTTTCTTAATCTTTTAAATCTATCTCCCAAAAAAATTGAGGATATTATTTTTGCCTTTAAAGATCCCCAGAGGATTTTGGATGTAAAAAGAAGAGATTTAAGAGGAATTCTTTCATTAAGGGATAATGACGCCGAAGAAATTTTAACTGCCCAAAATTCAGGCGTTTTAGATAGAGAATTAGGGCTCATTAGCAAGGAGAAAATAGAGGTTATTGATATTTTTGATGAGAATTATCCTTCTTTTTTAAAAGAAATAAGCTATCCCCCCTTAGTTCTTTATATTAAGGGAGATTCGGGAGTTTTAAACAAAACTCTGTTTGCTATCGTGGGGACAAGAATCCCCACCTTTTATGGAATTTCTATGGCTGAAGATTTTTCTTGTAAATTATCTTCATTAGGATTTGTTATTGTCTCCGGTTTAGCCAGAGGAATAGATACTGCCGCTCATAAAGGAGCAATTAAAAAAGGGGAAACAGTGGCTGTTTTGGGAAGCGGCTTGCTCAACATTTATCCTGGGGAGAATAAGAAATTAGCTCAAAAAATCAGCGAAAAGGGGGCAATTATTTCTGAGTTTCCTTTGGGTGAGCCTCCTTTGAGAGAAAATTTTCCCCGTAGAAACCGTATCGTTAGCGGTTTATCCCGAGGGGTGTTAGTGGTGGAAGCGGCTATCCGCAGCGGCGCACTAATTACTGCTCGTCTTGCTTTAGAGCAAAATCGAGAGGTTTTTGCCCTTCCGGGCAAAGCCGATTCCCCCTTAAGCAAGGGCACTCATTCTCTTATAAAGGAAGGAGCTAAGCTTGTTGATTCCCTGGAGGATATTTTAGAGGAATTAAATATGAGCGCGGCAAGTATCGTCTTATGAGTAAATATTTAGTAATTGTGGAGTCTCCTGCCAAAGCAAAGACAATTAATGCTATATTGGGCAAAAATTATGAAGTGGTTTCTAGTATGGGCCATGTTGTAGATCTGCCTTCTAAAAAGCTCTCTATCGATGTGGAAAAGGATTTTTTTCCTCACTATCAGGTTATTCCGGGAAAAGAAAAAATAATTCGTGAACTAAAAAAGAAATCTAAAAATAAGGAAATAATCTATCTTGCTACAGATTCTGATAGAGAAGGAGAGGCGATTAGCTGGCATTTGAAAGAGGAGCTGGCAGGGAAAGGAAAGGTTTTTCAACGCGTGGTTTTTCATGAAATTACCGAAGACGCTCTCAGGCAAGCTTTTGCCTTGCCTGGTGACCTGGATATGAATAAGGTAGATGCTCAAATCGCAAGAAGAGTTTTGGATAGAGTTGTAGGCTATTATCTTTCTCCTCTTTTATGGAAAAAGATTGTTAGGGGCCTTTCCGCGGGAAGGGTTCAATCGATTGCCTTAAAATTCATTGTAGAACGAGAAAAGGAAATTGTAAATTTTACCCCCCAGACTACTTATGCGGTAGAAGCAAAATTTAAACTGGGAGAAATTGTTTTTGTAGCAAAATTAGAAAAATATAAAAATAAAAAGGGAGTCTTTGTTTCCCGCCTGCAGGCCTCAGAGTGTGTAGACCAGATAAAGAAAGAAATTTTTTCTGTAAAGGATGTAGTAAGGAGAGAAACAAAAAGAAGGCCTCCTTCCCCGCATACTACTTCTTTACTTCAGCAGGACGCTTTTAAAATTTTAGGATTCTCTTCGCGAAAGACAATGTTTGTTGCTCAGAAATTATATGAGGGGATTCAAGTAAAGGAAGCAATGATGGGGCTTATTACTTATATGCGTACAGATTCTTTTCGTATAGCCCCTAAAGCGAAGGGAGAGGCCAAGGAATTTATTCAACGTTATTTCGGCAAGGATTACTTACCGGAAAAGGAATATTTGTTTAAAGAAAAAAAAGGAGCGCAGCTTGCCCATGAGGCAATAAGGCCCACTAGTGTTTATCGCCAACCTCAAAATTTGCAAGATTCCTTAACTTCCGATGAGGCAAAACTTTATGAGCTTATATGGAAGAGGTTCGTTGCTTCTTTTATGAAAGAAGCAATATATGAGAATATAAAGGTAATTTTAGCATCTGAGAACGCAAATTTTGGCGTTGAAGGAAGAAAGTTGATTTTTCAAGGGTATTTAAAAGTTTTCAAGGGCGCCCAAGAGGATAAAATTTTACCTGATTTTAAAAAAGGCGATCAGATTGAGTTGGTGAATTTAGAGGTTACCGAACACATCACAAAACCTCCGCCTCACTTTAACGATGCTTCTTTGGTGAAGTTGCTGGAAGAAAAAGGAATTGGAAGGCCTTCCACCTATGTTCCTACTATCTATACTTTGCTTAGAAGGAATTATGTAAAGAGAGAAAAAAATGCCTTTTTCCCTACAGAATTGGGAATAAAGGTGAGTGAGTTTTTGGTTGAACATTTTTCGGAAATTATAAATGAAAACTTCACTGCTCTTATGGAAGAAGAGTTGGATGAGGTAGAAGATGGAAAGCGGCAATGGAGAAAAATTCTTGAGAGCTTCCATTCCCCGTTTAAAGAAAAGATAGAGCAAGCCGCAAAACTGATTAAGAAAGAAGTTGAATTCACTGATAAAATTTGCCCTAAATGTCAAGGAAGATTAGTGGTAAAATGGTCAAGAAGGGGAAAGTTCTTAAGTTGTGAAAACTTTCCCCGCTGTCGCTATGCCGAAAGTATTACTGCAGGAGTATCTTGCCCAGAGTGCAAGGAAGGTGAGCTGATAGAAAGAAGAAACCGGCGGGGGCAAAATTTCTATGGCTGCAGTAAATTTCCTGAATGCAGATATACTTCCAGAGAGTTGCCTGATATCAGTGATCACAAGCCGGAGAAGGAAGAGAGCACATCTTAAATATGGAAGAGCCACTCAAACAATGATTCCATTTTCTTATTATATTGATAAATTTCTAAATTATCTTTCTATTGAGAAAAATTACTCCCCGCACACTCTCATCAACTATAGGATAGACTTAAAAGAATTTGAAGAATTTTTGAATATTTCCGAGGCAAAAGATATAAACGAGATTGATTATTTTCTGTTAAGGAAGTTTTTAAGCTTCCTTAGTGAGAAGAATTTCAACAAACGCACTCTTTCCCGAAAGATTTCTACCCTAAAGAGCTTTTTTAAATTCATGGTAAGAGAAGATATAGTAAAGAATAATCCTGCTTTATCTTTAATTTATCCCCGTCTGGATAAACCTCTTCCCAAATTTTTGACCGAAGAAGAAGCAAAAAAAATCTTAGGAGCATTGAAAGGAGAAGATTTGTTAGGTTTAAGAAACAAGGCAATTTTAGAATTCCTTTATTCTACAGGAGCAAGAGTATCAGAGTTGGTATTTTTAAAGATAGAAGATACGGATTTAATAAGTGGAGTTGCCAAAGTAAGAGGAAAAGGCCGGCGCGAACGCCTTCTTCCTTTGGGAGAGCCGGCCATAGTCAGCTTGAAAAACTATTTAGATAAACGTGTGGATAAAAATCCCTCTCTTTTTATAAACAGAAGAGAAGGTTCTTTGACCGATAGGGGGATAAGGAATATCGTAGATAGGTGTATAAAAAAGGTGGCAATTTCTTTGAAGATCTCTCCCCATATCTTTCGGCACTCTTTTGCTACCCATCTTCTTAATAGGGGGGCGGACTTAAGAAGTGTGCAGGAACTCCTGGGGCATTCCAGCATAGCCACTACACAAGTATACACTCACTTGACTATAGATGCCCTTAAACGGGTTTATGAAAAAGCGCACCCACGGGCCAAATGATAAAACGCAAATAAGAATGGTTTATAGTTGAGTAAATAGTCAGTAAAGTACGTTTTATTGCAAAATGCAAATTGCAAAGTGAAAAATGCAAAATAAACTTAAAAGAAATAGAAGAAATAATAGAGATTATTGCAAAATTAGTAATTACGGCAAAGAAAAATAAATAATTTT
>JAHJHM010000220.1 GCA_018823915.1 Candidatus Omnitrophota bacterium | reverse complement strand
GCCTAAATATCTGAAAAATCTCTTGCGACATTTTTCAGAAGCGCTTCGGGATCAATTCGACTAGGCATTTTTTAGTAAAAAAATGCAAGTCTCATTGAGAGGAGGAAAATGAAAGTAGTAGTTATTTATTATTCAAGAGGAGGGACGACAAGGAAAATAGCAGAAATTATTCATCAGGAAATTAACAGCAAGGAAGTTCAGACAGATATTTTTTCTGTAGAGGATATTGAGGCAAGTAAACTTTTAGATTATGATGGTATTATTATTGGCTCGCCTACCTATTATGGGACTTGCGCTGCTGAGATCAAACGACTCCTAGATGATAGTGTAGCTTTTCATGGAAAATTAGACGGCAAAGTGGGAGCGGCATTTTCTTCAGCGGCAAACGTAGCCGGCGGCAACGAGACTACGGTTCTTTCTATCTTAGAGGCTTTATTGATTCATGGTATGATTATCCAGGGAGACCCTAAAGGAGATCACTACGGGCCAGTGGCTGTGGGCGTGGTTGATAAAAGATGTGAGGATAATTGCAAGAGATTGGCCGTTAGGTTCGTCGAACTTTTAAACAAACTGAAAGATTAATTAAAACTGAATACTGAATATCTATGACTTACGACTGAATAAGATATGTTTGAGCAAGTCCTTATTAATTTAGAGAAAGCCTTTGTCGTTTCCCCTATTTTTGGCTTGGGAGCTAGCTTCCTCGCGGGAATTTTGTCAAGTTTCTCTCCTTGCATTTATCCCTTAATTCCTATTACCTTAAGTGTAGTTGGCGCTGTTTCGGCAACTTCGCGCATGAAGGGATTTTTTATAAGTTCTATCTTTGTTTTAGGTATATGTTTTACTTACACTCTCCTGGGGTTAACCGCTTCTGTTTTAGGAGTTCTTCTAGGTATTTTTCTCGTCAACCCCTTTACTTATCTTATTTTGGTTATTATCCTGATTCTTTTGGGATTATCTCTTTTTGGGATAATTAGGTTAAATATACCTTTTTTTTCTCCTCAGTATAATTATAAAAGAGGAGGATTTTCTCTTTTCATCTTAGGGATGGTGAGCGGATTGGCAATTATTCCCTGCAATTTTCCTGTTTTAGGAGCAATTTTGAGCTTGATTGCTTTAAAAAGGAATATTTTTTACGGAGGACTTTCTCTTTTTTTCTTTTCTCTCGGGTTTGGTTTAATTTTAATTATTCTAGGAACCTTTACTTCTTTAGTCAGGAAGTTACCAAAAGGAGGCTTTTGGCTTATAACTATAAAAAAAGGCTTAGGGGCAATTTTGATATTAACAGGAGTATATTTCTTTTTTAAATTTATAACTCTAATTAAATGAAAAACCTAATTATATTATTGATATGTTTTTCTTTTCTTTCCTTAGTGTCTGCCGCCGAGCAGAAGTTTTATACCTTAGATGGAGAGAAAGTTTCCTATGAAGAAGTAACTTCTTCTCCCAAAGCAGTATTGTTTCTATGGACAACTTGGTGCCCTTCTTGCCTAAGGGAAATTACTCATTTAGACCTAAATCCTATAATCCCCAATGATGTTAATTTTTTCTATATAAATTTAGGAGAAAGAAAATCAAGGGTAAAAAAGACGGTTGCTTCTTTAGGTTTAACTCAAAGCACGCGAGATAAAATTTTATTAGACACTAATGGTATTCTACAGGAGAAATTTTTTATTATCGGCGTCCCCACGTTTATTTTTTTCAAAAAGGGAGTGCCCGTGCATCGGTCGTATCTTATCAATAAACAACTCTTGAGGGAAGTATTCGAAAATGAGTAAGGCTTTACTCGTAGACTTATATGAATTGGCCATGGCCGGGGTTTACTTTAAGCATAAAAGAGATACCTTAGCTACGTTCGACCTTTTTATTCGTTCATCCAAACGCCCCTTTTATATTGCCTGCGGAATCGATGATGTTTTAAATTATCTTCAAAGCCTAAGGTTTACCAAAGAAGATATAAATTATCTAAATAGTTTGGCTCTTTTCGAAGATGATTTTTTAGATTATTTGAAAGAATTTAAATTTAAAGGAGAAGTTTTTGGGGTTTCTGAGCCTGAGATAGTATTTGCCGGCGAACCAATATTAAGAGTAAGGGGAAATTTGATTGAAGCGCAAATTATAGAGAGTGCTCTCCTTAATAGAATTAATCTCGCTACAACTTTAGCTACTAAAGCGGCGAGAGTAGTGTTGGCGGCAAAGGAAAGGAGCGTATATGATTTTTCTTTAAGGAGGGCTCAAGGAAGCCAGGCTTCTTTGGTTTGCGCTAAATATGCTTATATCGTAGGAGCAAAGGGAACTTCTAACGTTTACGCTGGGTTTTTATATAAAATTCCCGTTGTGGG
>JAHJHM010000219.1 GCA_018823915.1 Candidatus Omnitrophota bacterium | reverse complement strand
TGTTGAGCCTGTAGAATAAGTCCAAAACTCGAAAATTGGAGAATTTTGGCATTTATAACATGCTGGGGGACAATGAGTTAAATTTTTAACATTTTGTAAGTTCTATAAAAATAGGGTTTTTCTACAGGCTCGTTAGAAAAAGAATAAAAATTAATATGGGATACGGATAACTTATATGTTACAATTTACCTTGGAGGTGTAGTGAAATGCATATAAAAATTATCTTAGAACCTAGTGAAGAAGGCGGTTATACTGCTATTGTTCCCACTCTCCCAGGATGTATAAGCGAAGGTGATACTCGGGAAGGAACGTTAAAAAACATCCGAGAAGCAATTGAGCTTTATATGGAGCCAGTAGAGGATGATTCGATTTTTTCTCCCAGCTCTGAACAAGTAGAAATTACGGTATGAGTAAAATCCCAAGTGTAAATTACCAACAAGTAATTTTTGCTTTACGGCGAGATGGCTGGGTAGTTGTCCGTCAAAAAGGTAGTCACATCAGATTACAAAAGCATCTTCCTAATGAGCTGCTAAAAATTACTGTCCCTGCTCATCGTCCTATCAAAAGATCGACACTTTCTCACATATTGAAACAAGCACGAATATCAGTAGATAAATTTATTGAATTATTGTAACTTCCAACAATGTGCTACAGTGAGATCTCGTCAAATGCGGACCGCCGAGCTCCGCATTATCAAAATATGAAAAAATATCGATTTGATGGTATACTATAAACAAGAAATAATTTTGTGTTTACTGTTATGATATAATTTAAAAAGGGGTTAAAAAAATGAATACAAAAGTGTCAATAATCGGAGCAGGGCATGTAGGAGCTACTGTAACGTTGATGTTGGCCCAGAGAGAATTGGCTGATTTGGTAATGGTGGATATTGCCGAAGGCCTAGCCCAAGGCAAGGCTTTAGACCTAACGGAGGCTGCCCCCGTCTTAGGTTATAACTGTAATATTTTTGGTACTAATTTTTATGAGGACATTAAGGATTCGCAAATCGTGGTTGTAACCGCAGGACTGGCGCGAAAGCCTGGGATGGACAGGCTTGATTTATTAAAGAAAAATGCCGTTATAATTAAAGATATCACCGAAAATATAAAAAAGTACGCTCCCCAAAGTTTCATTTTAATGGTTACTAACCCCGTAGATGTTATGACTTATTATGCCCTTAGGCTAAGCGGTTTTAACCGCCAGCGAGTTTTTGGCCAGGCAGGGGTTTTAGATGGAGCCAGATTTTCTTCGTTTATCGCTAAAGAATTGAATGTATCTGCGCAGGATGTAAAATCTCTTGTGTTAGGAGGCCATGGCGATACTATGCTGCCATTACCCAGATATACTACTGTTTGCGGAGTGCCGATAACTGAACTCATAAAAGAAGAGAGGCTTAACCAGCTTATTGATAGAACTCGTAACGCAGGTTCTGAAATTGTGTCTCTGTTAAAAACAGGAAGTGCTTATTATTCTCCTGCCGCTAGTGCTGCGTATATGGTGGAAGCCGTGCTTAAAGATAAAAAGAGTATCTTGGCTGCTTCAGTATGCTTAAATGGTGAATATGGTTTGTACGATGTGTGTGTAGGAGTACCCGTAAAACTTGGTAAAGAAGGAGTAGAAGAGATTATCGAGTTAGAGCTCAAGCCGGAGGAAAAAGAATCTTTACACAAATCCGCCACGGTTTACAAGGAAAGCATCAAAGAGCTCTCTATTTAGAAAAAGATGGAAAGAAGAATAATTGAGGTAGGTAAGATAACAGAAGCCGTTAGAAACCTTTGCCAAGAAGCGAATACGCAGCTTCCTCCTGATGTGATAGCCAAGCTGAAGCAAGCTTCTCTGAAAGAAGAATCTTCTTTAGGAAAAGAGGTCTTTTCTCAGCTTTTAGAGAATGCTGAGATTTCCTCTCAAAGCAAAATTCCACTCTGTCAAGATACGGGGTTAGTAGTAGTTTTTGTAGAATTAGGCCAAGAGATAAATTTAATAGGTGGCTCATTTTATGACGCAATTAACGAAGGGGTTCGACAGGGATACAAACAAGGTTATTTAAGAAATTCGGTCTTATCCTGCCCCTTAGAGAGAGAAAATACAAATGATAATACCCCGGCAATTATCCATACTGAAATTACCTCTGGCGATAAATTAAAAATAACTATAGTCCCGAAGGGTGGAGGAAGTGAAAACTCAAGCGGGATGTGTATGCTTACACCGGCTGATGGAATAAGAGGGATTAAACAGTTTGTTTTACAGCAGATAGAAAGTGCTGGGGCTAATCCTTGCCCTCCCATAATTGTAGGGATAGGGATAGGAGGGAACTTTGAAAAAGTAGCTTTTTTAGCCAAAAAAGCTCTCCTTCGCGAAATAGGCGAGCCAAATAAAAATAGAAGCTATGCTGAGTTGGAGGAAGAACTACTTTGCGAAATTAATAATTTAGGCATAGGCCCTCAAGGATTAGGGGGAAGGATTACCGCCTTAGCCGTTCATATTGAAGCTTATCCTTGTCATATAGCCAGTCTTCCTGTAGCCGTAAATATTCAGTGTCATGCCAGCCGGCACAAAGAGATAATTTTTTAAAGGAGCGCGATTGAGAACTTCGATAATTTTAAAAACACCTCTTAAAAACGAAGAAATCGCGAAGCTCAAAGCCGGGGATTCTGTGTCCATTTCGGGCGTAATTTATTCCTTCCGCGACGCTGCTCATAAGAAACTTATTGATTTGATTATTCAAAAAAAGCCTTTGCCCTTTAACCTCTCAGGCCAGATTGTTTATTATATGGGGCCGTCTCCTGCTAAGCCCGGGGCAGTGATTGGCGCTGCCGGCCCTACTACCTCAAGCCGCATGGATGTCTATACCCAGTACCTCTTAGAGCAGGGATTGGCAGGAATGATTGGCAAGGGGAGCCGGTCTATGGAGGTAAAGCAGGCTTTAAAAAAATACAAAGCGGTATATTTCGCGGCAATAGGCGGAGCAGGAGCCTATCTTTCCCAAAGAATAAAAAAAGCAGAGGTTATCGCTTTTTCTGACTTCGGCCCGGAAGCAATCCGCCGGTTAGAAGTAGAAAATTTTCCCGCGATTGTTATTAATGATATTTTTGGCGGAGATTTGTATCAACAGACAAGGGAAAAATACAAATTGTAAGTAATTTATGAAAATACTGGTCATTAACGGCGGAAGTTCCTCTATAAAATATAAGCTTTATGAATTTCCCCAAAAACGTCTTATTGCCAAAGGAATTATTGAACGAATTGGGGAAAAGGAATCACCGATTAAAAATCACAGTCAGGCAATATCAGAATTAATATCAAAGCTTGTCCAAGAAAAGATAATCGATAATCTAGGAGAAATTTCGGCTATCGGCCATCGAGTTGTCCACGGAGGAGAAACTTTTAGAAGGCCGCGCATAATTGACAAAGAGGTAATGAGAAAAATAAAAAATTGCGCCCGGATGGCTCCTTTGCATAATCCGGCAAACTTAGCAGGGATAATTGGTTGTAGAAAATTTTTCCCTACGATTCCTCAGGTAGCAGTATTTGATACGGCTTTTCATCAAAGCATCCCCGAATATGCTTATATGTATGCCATAGCCCCGGCCTATTATAAAAAATATAAAATAAGAAAGTATGGCTTTCATGGAACTTCCCATCAATTTGTCGCTAAATCCGCGGCTAAACTGCTAAACAAGCCTTTAAATAAATTAAAATTAATTACCTGCCATTTGGGAAATGGCTGCAGTATTACTGCTGTCGATAAAGGAAAATCTATTGATACTTCCATGGG
>JAHJHM010000218.1 GCA_018823915.1 Candidatus Omnitrophota bacterium | reverse complement strand
TTAAGTAGTATAAGGCGTCATTCTCATCATCGGTTAAAGGTACGGCCATATCTCCGATGGTCTTTCCACTTACATAAGCAAGAGCAGTTCTGGCTAAAGCGTCTGTCTGTAATTTCTTTAACATCGGTTCGGCGTATTTTACGGCTAAAGCCGCCTTATCATATTCTCCTTTTTCTATAAAATAATGAAGGTTTGCATTTTCATCGTATATTAAGTAAAATATTGTTTCTACTTGCGTCTTTGTGAAATCTTCTCCCTCCTCGGGCAATTCTACTCCTGTAAGGTAATAAAAACTATCTTCGGCATTATTGGAGAGTAAAGCTTCATACATATTTTTTAGTAACTCTAGGTTGTCCACATAAGTTATGGCATCCTCGTACTTCCACTCACCCCAATCATAGATAGAGTGACCATAGACCAATTGGAATAGCTTCTCAAATCCGGTTAAACCATTATCATCTATAACGGCTAAATTGGCTAAGCTAATAAGAGTTACTCTTTGAAATAAGTCTTTTAAATGAGGCCTTTTATCTAATTCGGTTAAAAGCACATCTACTTTTCCTACTGCTTCTACTGCATGCTGCGCTGCTTGTTCACAATCTTCATTATCAGTTGGCATAGGCACAAGCTCGCCATCTTCGTTTATCGTATCACCTTCCATATAAAACCAGACAAAAGACGTTCCATCCTCAAACTCATATTTTTTGTGCCCATGAACATAACCAAACAATAACTCATAACCATTAATTTCCACGTCCTCATATCCTTCTATAACCATTCGTTGGGCTAAATTATCCAACTTAATCATTGTAATCTGTTCAAATCTCGCCTTAAGAGACTGATTTTTATTAAATTCCTCAATTAAATAGTGCACTCTTCTGAAAGCATCAACGATCTGTTCGGCAGAATAATCTTTAGCATAATAGCAATAATTCCAAAAAGGATAGCATTTAGTGACATTGAGGAGAGTAGCATTTACTGCTTTTTTCTCGATATCACTTATCTCACCCTCCTCGCCGCATATACCATTACCGTTGTCGTCAATATTTATTACAATCTCTTCATTAATACAATAAGGATGAGCGCTAACCGCATCATTAACCAGATAGATAAGCTGTTTACTATCCTCCTTATTTAGTGCGATAACAAACCTGTCAATTTTTAATGACGCTTGAGCAAGAGCACGTTTTGCAAGAAGATTATTAAGTTTTGCTGGATCCTCTTTTTCCAATCTTTTTCTCTCTTTCTCTTCTTCTTTCTCTTTTGCTGCCTCTGATACTTCTCTATAAACTTTTCCTAAGTCCTTATCATTCACTCCAGGCTGCTGCACCTCAAATTTTTTATTAGAAGGTACTGGTTTTTGTTTCTTTTCTTTAACTTTAGATGGTTTTTCTTCTTTATCCCCCCAGCTGAGCCAATTCTTGATTTTATTCTTAACCTTATCCCCAAGATTATGAGTATCAAAAGTTATTATTAATCCTAGATTAAACCATTTGCTCACAACCTCACCTTTTTCATCAATAGTTACCCCTACCCTAAATTCCCAACCATCCTTAGTTAATCTTGCTTCTATCTCCGAAATTTTTCCTTCTTTTTCTATCTCTATAGATAACAAACGGTCTAAAAGCACCTTTAAAGAATAGGCTGGATTTTCGTAGGAAGAAGAATCTGTTGCTCCCAGAGTTATTTCCCAGCGGCCTAAATATATAGGTAATTTTAATTGACATTTCTCTGCCCCGCCATCTTTTTCATAGGTAATTTTTACTCCTAAATTATCAAATATTTTCAAATCTCCTGTTGCTTTTAAATACTCCTGCTTTGAATCATGGAAGATTGTCTCTACACTCACCCCCAGGCGCTCAGGGATATAAAAAGCCACTCCGCCACGATAAATCCCATATTCAAATACTTTTTGCAGAAGAACTTGAATATTCCCGCTTTCGGTTGCAAGTTTCAAACTGGCTAATTCACTACTGATTTCCTCACTTACAAGTTTCCCTTGCAGAAGAGAATACCAGTTAAGGTTCATCCCTTTTTTATCATACATAGTTACAATCTCAATACCTCCTACTTTTAACGGCACAGATAGCTGAATATGCTCTAATTCTCCCCTCACATTATAAAGAAAATGAAGACTAATATTCCCTTCCCCAACATTCCCCCGATAAGCTATGCTATCTTTACTTTGGGATACATATATTTTAAATAATCCGGGATATTTCACTCCCAAACCTAAATTATGACTGACCAGTTTGAACTTCCCATCATTCTCATCCCAAGAGGCATTCACCCAAGGGTTTATAACTAGCTTACCTGAGCTTAACTGGACGCCCACAGAAGATCTGCCACTTGTATGGGAATCTCGCACTAAGCTGTTATCAAGCCTCAATGGGCCGGCCTTACCACCCAAATCAACTCCCCAAATACCCTGACTGTTAGAATTAGAGTATTTTCTATGCCAAACCCCTATCTTCCCACTTTTATATCTGGCATCTAATCGATAAAAATCATATACCGGCTGATGGCTATAACTTCCCCCAATATTTCCTTTACCAGAATTATAATCTCCTCCTAAATAGTAGGAAGAATCACCCTCATACCAACTATAGCCGGCCTTTGCCGTAATAATTTTCTTATCTTTTAAACCTTTAATAATTGAAGCCCATCTATCCTTTTCAACGTCCTTGAAAGTCAAAGGCCGGTAATTCTTCTTTTCAACCGGCTGTAATTTATTACCAACAAGGATATACTGACTATTACTACCTTTTAAACCCTTACTTGCACCCCCGGGGTGTAAGTAAGGGTTATTATCGGTTGACACGAGGGCCCCTTCTTCAATTTGCTGGGAGGCGACGTTAACAAAACCCATTAAATATGCCTGCGCTAATTGCTGATTTTGAAGTTGAGAAGGTAAACTGCCTTTGTCTTTTCCTTTTTGTTCTATTGCCTCATCTATCAATTCTAATAAGTTTCTTATTTCACCCTCCAAGATAGGATTTAACTCCCCCGACTTAATAAGCTTCTCCCTTGCCTCAGGATATCTTTTTAATTTATAGTAACTAACTCCTAAGTTGTAATATGCATCAGCAAACTTAGGCTCTAATTCTATAGCTTTTTTATAGGCAGGAATGGCTTGGGAGTATTCTTCTAAACGAGCATAAGCATTTCCTAAATTGTTATATGCTATTGCAAGCTTTGGGTCTAATTCTATGGCTTTTTTATAGACTTGAATAGCCTGAGAATATTCTCCTAAATCGAAATAAATAATTCCTAAACCAAAATATGGTTTAGCAGACATAAAATCTAATTCTATGGCTTTTTCATAGGCTAAAATGGCTTGAGAATATTTTTCTGATTCATAATAAAGAAATCCCAAGAAGATATAAACATTAATATTTTTGGGGTCTAATTCGATGACTTTTTTATAGGACTGGATGGCTTGAGGATACCTTCCTAACTTATAATAAGCATTTCCTAACTTATAATGCGCCTTCGCATCACTTGGGTTTGATTCTACTGCTTTTTCTAAACCTAAAAGGATAGCTTGAGACTCTTCTCCTAAATAAGGTAAATCACCTTTATCTTTTTCTTTTTGCCCTATTGCTTCATCTATCAACTTCAACAATGCGCTTGTATCATAATAATTAGGGGCCACCTCTTCCAATTTAATAAGAATCTCCCTTGCCTCAGGGTATCTTCCTAATTCATAATAAGCATATCCTAAGTTGTAATATGCATCAGCATATTTAGGATTTAATTCTACAGCTTTTTCTAAAGCCTTGATGGCTTCAGAATACCTTCCTAATTTGGAATAAGCATTTCCTAAATTATAATGCGCTTCGGCATCACTTGGGTTTAATTCTACGGCTTTTTTATAGGCTTGGATAGCTTGAGAATAATCTTCTAAATTAAAATAAGCACTTCCTAAATTATTATATGCTATAGCATTTTTAGAATCTAATTCTATGCCTTTTTTATAGGCTTGGATGGCTTCAGAATACCTTCCTAATTCGTAATAAGTACGTCCTAAATTATTATATGCCCCAGCATCATTGGGGTTTAATTCTATAGCTTTTTCTAAAGCCTGGATAACTTCGGAGTACATTCCTAACTTGTAATA
>JAHJHM010000251.1 GCA_018823915.1 Candidatus Omnitrophota bacterium | reverse complement strand
AGCATAATCATTCTTAACCGTTAGGTTGTTAGCTACAGTAAAGTTATCACCAAGAGTGATTATTCTTGAGTGGTCATTGTAGCCGCTCTTATTAAACACAACATCGTAGAAGACCACACCGGCAGTGGTTACGGTATAGCTATTATTGGCTAAGAAAGTAACTGTGCCTTGAGAGTGGTTAAACTCACCGGCGGTGCGGTTAAACGTGCTGGTTATGTAGAGATTAGAGGGGGCGTTAAATGTTCCGCCGGTTTGAGTGAACTTAAGAACTGTAATATTATTTGCCCCGCCGGTTAACTGGCCAAAAGTTTTAGTTAAGGTATTACTTACAGTTAAATCACCGCTTAATGCCCAGGAGCCTGCGCCGTCAAAAGTAAGATTATAAAACGGTGAATTTCCCGGCATAATAGTTTTTCCTTCCGCCGCGGCATTAAAGGTAACGGTATTATTCTGATGAGTAAAGTTAGCTGAATTTAACCAACCTCCGCCAATAGTCATCGCAAACCCGGCAGCATTTACTGTACCTTGAGAAATCATAAAATCATTATTCACATAAAGGCTTGAATTAAGTTTCCAGGTATCCGGGCCGTTAAATTTTAAATCATAATAATTATTTCCCGCGGCCAAGCCGCTGTTATAGGGGCCGGCCCCTCCATAATATTGCACTTCTCCTGAATCTGTATCCATAGTAGTAATAATTACTGCTTCTCCCCCTTGCAGCTTAAGCGTGCCGGAATTAACCAGCTCGCCAAGGGTAAAGTTTTGGCCGGCTAAATCAAAGCTTTTAGAGGCATTTACGGTAAGGATACTATTAATTTTTATAGCATTGGCAATAAGCTGCAGTGTGCCTTCCGATACGGTAATATTATAAAAATCATTACCCGCGGCTGTGCCGCCGGAATTCAAGGTTTGCGCGCTTGCACCGTCAAAAATAACCGTGCCTGAATTATCAGTAAATATTCCCCCGGTATTAGCGAAGTTGCCGGCAATAGTAAAAGATTTAGCCTCCTCTGGTGCGCTAAGCTCGCCTGATGAAATAATGACATCGCCATTAGCGTCAATATTGCCATTACTGGCAGTCAATATTCCCCCATCAACAGTCAAACTGCCGGCAGTAGTTAAGGTATTAGTCAAAATATTTAAGCTGCCGGCGGGGACATTTAAACTACCGGCAATATTAAGATTGCTGCCTGCCTGAAAAGTATCCTTGATAGTGCCCGGGCAATTGATGATCAGGTTATAGTAATCAATTGCGCCAAAATCTTTGAGAATAAAAGTATCCTCCTGGTTATCACCATCTCCGGCGTATTCTACTGTGCCGGCAGTCGTATCCATAGTGGTAAAGTTAATTAAGCTTTCTGAGCCTTGCAGTTTTAAAGTCCCTTGGTTAGAGAAGACAGAAGTTTGCCCCAGGGTAAGAGTCTTGCCATTTAAACTTAAAGTTCCCGCAGTTATGGTTAAATTGCCGGAAGCAGTTAAACTATCTCCTAAAGTCCAGGTAGCAACAGAGCCGTTAAAAATAAGATGGTTGAAGCTTGTATCTTGGGAGGTAATTGTTCTGCTTGATGAGGCAGAATCAAAAGTAACTGTCCCCGAGGAATGATTGAGTGTCCCCCCGGTCTTGGTAAAGTTGCCGGCAATAAAGAAATCTGAGGCGGGAGCGATTAATGTTCCTCCGGCCTGGATAAAATTACCTTCTAAATCAATTATCCCTGCGGCAGCATTAACCAGGCCTCCTCCAAGAGTTAAATTACCGCCGATACTTAACCTTGAGCCGGCCTCTATCCGCAGACTCCCTGAATTTATAACGCTGTTAGCCAAAATATTCATATTGCCGCCATTACTATAGATTATTCCTTCATATCCGGTTTTTAATCCTAAAAATGCTGCGGCGGCAGGAATATCTAAGGCGCAATTGAAACTTGAACCGGAGTTAAATATTACCGTATCATTACTTGCGGGGACTGCTCCGGAAGATGGCCCTGACCAGTTGTCAGGATTACTCCAGGCGGAATCGCTAACAGCAATCCAGTAAAATATTGGGGGGAATATCCAATTTCCATTATTATTTCCCCGGGTTAAAGATTCCTCCCGGCAGGTAATTGTGCTGCCTAAAGCATCGCTGTCTTTGACATCTACGTTATAAGCTGTTTGCGGCCGGCGGATAGTTATTTCCCACTTGCTGTTATCTTGGCTTGAGGCCAAAATTACTTTGTCCTGGAGAGTCCCAATTAAAATCAGCGTTCCCTCAATGGTTTGGGTAGTTCCGGCCTTAAATTTAATCGTTTTACCGGCAGCAGTAGAGGAAAAATTGCCATAAAAATGAGTTGAGCCGGATATCAAAGAAATTACTGCCGCATTTATTAGATTTAAATCAGCGTAGGGATAAATATTATCATCGCTCATGGTCCAGTTACCGGCTAAGGAAAGAGCAAAGCTGTCAAAACAATAGCCAAAATAAACCGCGCCTGTTTGGGTAGTGGGAGAAAAATCTAAATTACCGGCTACCGTAACCGCAGGTGAGGAAAAACCATAGATAAGGTAATCATAGCCGGTTTCATTTTTGACAATCAGATTTCCTGCAATAGTCCAATCATCGTTGAGAGTGAGGTTGGAAGCGGTTAAGCCGGAAGTCTTATTAAAAAGGACATTGTTAAATGCCGCGCCGCCGGTAGTAATAAAATAACTGTTATCGGCTAAGAAGGTAACTGTGCCCGTGCTCGCGTTAAATGTGCCCGCGGTTCTGTTAAAGGTATCTCTAATAGTTAAACTTGCCGGGGCGTTAAATATTCCCCCGCTTTGAGTAAAGCAGGCAGTGGTTAAGTTAGCAGCGCCATTAAACGTTCCACCTGAATTTAAAGTAAAATCACCCGTAGACGCATTGGTAGGAGCATTGAATATACCGCCTGATTGAGTAAAAGCTTTAGCTACCGCGAGATTGTCGGAACCGTTAAACGTGCCCGCGCTTAGGGTGAAAGTGTCGTTCACGGTTAAACTGCTTAGGGCATTAAACGTACCCGCGGATTGGGTGAAAGTTTTATGGACAATGAAATTATCGGGAGCGGTAAATGTCCCTCCTGATTGAGTGAAACTACCGGCAGTAAGGCTAAATGCGGGGGAATTAGTAAATATGCCGGAGTTCTCGTTAATAGCTAAATCACCGCCGATAGCAACATCGGAAAGCAAGCTCAGGCTGCCGGATAACTTATCTGTTTTCCAGGTTCCGTAATCAATAGTGCCTGCGTCCTGTTTCAGAGCTTGACCTGCCTGGCCGTTTAGAGTGAGTGAGGCATGCATATAACTATCGGCATCGGCAATGGTAAAATTACCGGCTAAATTAACCGTAAGAGGATAAAGAAAATAGCCAAAATAAACCGCGCCTGTTTGGGTGGTGGGAGAGAAATTTAAGTTTCCGGCAACAGTAACTATGGGCCCTCCCTGGCCGTAGATATAATACACATAATCAGTTTCATTCTTAACTGTTAAGCTTCCTGAGACAGTAAAGCTCTCCTTAATAGTAAGGGAGGCCGCGCTCGGATTTTGAGTCTTATTAAAAATTACATTGTTAAACACAGCGCTGTTAGCGGCAATGGCATAAATATCATTAGCTAAAAAAGTAACTGTTCCGTTATTATGATTAAACTCGCCTTCAGTGCGGCTAAAGGTGTCTTTGATATAAAGATTCGCCGGAGCATTAAACGTTCCGCCTGATTGGCTAAAACCGTTAAGGGTGACTTGCGCGCTTTCCCCATTAAACGTTCCGCCGCTCTGAGTAAATCCGCTTCCGTTTACTGTAAGATTACCGGCGGCATTAAACACACCTGAATTTAAAGTGAGAAATTTATTTATAATGAAATTATCGCAAGCGGTAAATGTCCCTGAACTTTGAGTGAAACTACCGGCAGTAAGGCTAAACGCGGAGGAATTAGTAAATATACCGGAGTTCGCGTTAATAATTAAATCGCCGCCGATAGCAACATCTGAAAGCAAACTTAGGCTGCCGGATAACTTATCTGTTTTCCAGGTTCCATAATCAATCACGCCTGCGTCCTGTTTCAGAGCTTGACCTGCCTGGCCGTTTAGAGTGAGTGAGACATGCATATAACTATCGGCATCGGCAATGGTAAAATTACCGGCTAATTCCAAAGCAAAGCTATTAAAAAAATAACCGAAGTAAACTTTACCTACTCGAGAAGTAAGAGGAAAGTTTAAACTGCCGCCTACTATAATTGTAGGGCTGGATGTGCCATAGATAAGGTAATCATAGTCAGTCTCATTTTTAACCGTTACATCTCGGCTAATAGTAAAATTATCTAAAAGGTTAAGGTTAGAGGTGGCCTCTCCGGCAGTCTTATTAAAAACTACGTTGTTAAATACGGCTTGAGCAGTAGTAATAAGATAACTGTCGTTGGCTAAAAAGGTTACGGTTCCCTCGCTGTGATTGAAAGTGCCGGCAGTTCTGGTAAAAGCGCCTTTGATGGTAAGAAGGGTAGGAGCATTAAAGGTGCCGCCTGATTCAGTAAAGATTCCCTCAACTATCATCGCATTGCCGCCGTTAAACGTGCCGCCTGAACTTAAAGTAAAATTACGGTTGATTGTAAGGTTGGCTGAACCGTTAAAATTACCGCCGGATTGAGTGAAGTCATTGTTTACAACAAAATTATCGCAAGCGGTAAAGGTTCCTCCGGATTGAGCGAAATTGCCGGAAACCTCAAGCTGGTAGCCGGAGGAAGGAGTGAATAAGCAGGTATTACTGCTAATTGTAAAATCATCACCAACAACAAAATTTGAACCCAGAGTTACGCTTCCCGCGGGCTTATTCCCTTGCCAGGTTCCGTAATCAATAGTGCCCGCGGTTTGAATTAAGGTTTGGGCATTGGAACCTGAAAGGACAAGATTGGCATAGAGATAGGCATCCGCATCGCTCATTATAAAATTACCGCCTAAATTAATTGTGAAGTTACCCAGAAAATAACCAAGGTAAACATCGCCTGATGAATCTAAAGTAATAGGAAAGTCTAATTTGCCGGCTACGGTAATCGTGGGAGAATTTTTGCCCTTAATATAGTAGTCATAATCACTCTCATTTTTTACAATTAAACCTCCCTCTGCTACAAAGTCATCACAAAGAGTAAGGGTAGGAGTAATATCTGGGGCAGTCTTAGTAAAAACTAAATCATTAAATACCGTGCTGGAAGCAGCAATAGCGTAAGTTTTATTAGCTAAGAAATTGACTGTGCCTTGAGAGTGGTTAAAGGTTCCGGAAGTCTTGGTAAAATTATCCTTTATGGTTAACACTCCCGCAGGAGCGTTAAACGTCCCTCCGGATTGAATAAAATTATCTTCTATGGTTAAATTAGTTGAGCTGTTAAACGTGCCTCCTGACTGGATAAAACTGCCGGCAATATTTAAACTATCACTAGGCGCTGAGGCTCTACCCCCTAATATAATTACGTCGCCGTTAGCTTGGGCGGTGCCGGCTAAAGCGTCAAAAACCCCTCCGCCAACAAGCATTCTTGCCAGGCTAAGGTTGGAACCGGCAGTAAGAGAAAACTCTCCCGCCCCTACATCTAAGGTAGAAGTCAAAGTTATATCAAAACCATTGGTGCTTAATTTACCGCTATAGGCGCCGGAGGGGCCAGCCTGCGTGTGTATCTGAATAGCCGCGGCGCGGACATCAGCATCAAGGATGCAATTGCCCGAGGCTGCCCCGTTGAACACGGCGGTATCTCCTTGCTCAGGAAAACTTGCTCCTCCCGCGCCTCCGGAAGTAGTTGACCAATTGCTATCGTTATCCCATTCGGCGGGAGTTGCCGCTACCCAGTATTTTATGTTATAGTAAAATCTCCAGGAAGGAGTGCCTTCGCCTGAATCATTATTGGCGCTGTTAGTAGAATTGTTAGCAATAATGTCATGGCCACTTAAACCTACAACTTGCGAATTAGACACATCAACATACTCTATGATTGCCAAATTAGCTACCTTAAGACTAAAGCGGTTTGCGTTATCGTGGCTATTTAGGATTATTTTCGTATCAGTTGCCCCGCCGCTTAAGGTTAAATAGCCGGCAATCTCCTGAGTTGAACCGGCCTGGAATTTTAGAGTTTTCCCCGGGGTTGTGCAAGTTAAATTATAGAAAGTGGTTGAGCCGGAGATAGTTGATGGTTTACTGCTGTCGTTGAAAGTAACTGTTGCGTCATTGTGGACAAATGCGCCTCCTTGATAGGTGAAGTTACCTCCTACGGTAAGAGCAGCTGAAGGAGCAGTAAATGTACCTGCTGATTGTAGAAAATCATTCTTTACCTCTAAAGAAGACGGGGCAATAAATGAACCAATACCGGAAATAGTTAAATTGTAATAACTGCTTCCGGCGTTCAAATTCGTATCAGCGGCCTCTCCATAATATTCAACTGTTCCCGATGATATCCAGTTAGTAAAATTACCTCCCAAAGTTTCACTCCCCTGTAATTTTAATCTATCCTGATTTTGGAAATTCCCGGTTAAATTTAAGTTTTTCCCATTTAAGTTAAGAGTACCATTGGTTATAGCTAAATTACCCAAAACAGTTAAACTATCTTCAAGCCTCCACTCTCCTGCCTCACCGTTAAATTGAAGATTATAAAAGGGAGCGGAAGTCGTAGTTATAGTATTGTCGGTATCGGTGGCGGTAAAGATAACCGTGCCCTGGTTATGTTCAAAGGTATTGGTGGCAGTATGGGTAAAATTTCCTCCAATAGTTAAGTTACCTGAAGGGGCGATAAACCTACCTGAGACCTGAGTGAAGTCATTGTTTACGGTTACCTCTGTGGGAGCGGTAAAAGTACCTCCAGTGCCTGATATAGTTAAGTCATAGTAAGTATCACCGGCAACTAAGCTTAAACCCGCGCTGCTTCCAACATATTCCACAACTCCTGAATTAACATCATTGGCAAGATTAAGCTGTTCACTTCCTTCTACCTTTAAAGTCCCCTCATTAAAAAATTGAGAAGCAGTTAAATTGTGGCCATTAGTAGAAAAAGTGCCGTTTAAAATATTAAGCGTGCCGGCGATTATTACCGGGGTTGTCTGCGATACTTCTCCATTTGTTTTGTCTATTTTAATAGTACCTATTTCGATAGTTCCCGCGGTGTGGGTAAGGCTTTGCGGCCCGATGCCGTTAAATTCAAGGTTTGCCCGCATATAAGCTTCCGGGTCGGCAAGAATGAAATTACCCGTTAAGGCAGGAATAAAGTTATAGCTATGCGTAGCGCTGGAATAGCCAAAGTAAACCGCTCCTATTTGGGTAGTTAAGGGAAAACTTAAATTGCCGGCTATAGTAACTGTAGATAATCCCGGGGCATAGATATTGTAGTAATAATTAGATGGGTGTTCATTCTTGACGGTTAAATCATTAGCTATAGTAAAGTCATTATAAAGATAAACGGTATTAGGGTTACCTCCGGCAGTCTTATTAAATACCACATCGTAGAAGGTTGCTCCCCCGGTTGTAATGTTGTAGTTGTTGTTGGCTAAAAAAGTAATTATTCCTTGATTGTGATAAAATGCTCCCCCGCTGCGATTGAAAGTGCTGTTAATCGTTAGGACAGAAGAAGGAGCGGTAAACGTTCCATCTTCTAAGGTAGTTGCCCCATTGACCGTCATCGTGTTAGGAGCAGTAAATGTCCCCAAAGATTGAGAAAAACTGTTAAAGCTGGCATTGCCGCTTAAGCCGGTAAATACTCCCCCGGTCTGAGAAAAACTATTAACAGAAAGGGCCTGGGAGGCAGATGCAAAATCCCCCCCTGAAAGGCTAAACGTCCCGTTAATAGTCAAGCTGCCGCCGGCAGTAAACGTTCCTCCGGATTGAGAAAAATTACTATTGAATACGGCGCTTCCGGTGGCGCCATTAGTAAAAGTTCCTGCCTGCTGGCTAAAAGGGCTGTGGACAGTTAAATTAAAATTACTGCCGTTAAATGTCCCCTTGACTAAATTAAAACTTCCTCCCAGAATAAGGTTAGCTAACATAGAAACCTCTCCTTCTGCCTTATCTACTGTCCAAGCTCCGTATTCAATGGTTCCCGCCGACGAGTATATATTTTGGCCAGAGCCTATCCCGTTAAATTTAAGGTGCGCTCTCATAAAAGCCTCGGAATCAACAAGGGTAAAATTCTTAGCTAAATTGACCGTGAAATTATAACTATGAGTGGAGCTTGAGTAACCAAAATAAGCCGCTCCGGTTTGTGAGGTAGAAGGAAAACTTAAGTTACCGCTTATGGTAATCACCGATAATCCCGGGGCATAGATATTGTAGTAATAATTAGATGGGTGTTCATTCTTGACGGTTAAATCATTCGCTATAGTAAAGTCATTATAAAGATAAACGGTGTTAGGGTTACTTCCGGCAGTCTTATTAAATACCAGATTATAAAAGGTTACCCCCCCGGTTGTAATGTTGTAGTTGTTGTTGGCTAAAAAAGTAACTGTGCCATCATTATGATTGAAATCGCCTCCGGTGCGGTTAAAGGTGCTGGTGATGTAAAGATTACCTGAAGGGGCATTAAATGTGCCTCCTGATTGGATGAAGCTGCTATTTACTGTGAAATTACCGGAAGCATTAAATGTGCCTGCGCTTTGAGTGAAACCGTTAAAGGTAATCTCTCCTGTTCCCGAAGGTGTGAGAGTAAAAGTGCCCGCGGTTTGATTAAACGCGCTGGTGAAATTATGTCCTGCTAAGTTAATATCAAAGGTAGTATCTGTATCGGCAATAAGGGTGGTAACAGTAAAATCACTTTCTAAGATTATTTGGCCGGTTGTCTTTAATGAGCTTATTTGGTATATCGTTCCTGCGGTTTGATTGAGGGTTTGATTACCTGAGCCGGCTAAGTTAATTCGGGCATAAGCATAAGCTTGAGTATCACTCATAGTAAGATTGCCGGCTAAATTAACCGTAAAGTTATT
>JAHJHM010000217.1 GCA_018823915.1 Candidatus Omnitrophota bacterium | reverse complement strand
GAGTAGGAAGATGAGCAAAATGCAAAATGCAAAATGCAAAATGCAAAATGCATACCCTGATGGGCACAAGCACCCTCACGGGCACAGGCAAGCCAAAATTCAAAATGCAGATAGTTATAAAGTTTTAAAGGAAAAAATTGAGGAGAAGAAAGTAAAAATATGTATTGTTGGTTTAGGCTATGTTGGGCTGCCCTTGGCTGTTGCTTTCAGTAAGAGGGGTTATTTTGTTTACGGTTACGATGAAAACCGTGAGCGGATAGATAAATTAAAAAGGGGCCAGGAATACATCGTAGATATCAAACCGCAGGAAATTTTATCTTTGATAAATAAGAAAAAGTTTTTACCTACTACAGACCGGAAAGTTTTGGCGCAAGCCGAGGTTGTAATAATTTGTGTTCCTACGCCTTTACGAAAAGTAAAAATTCCTGATATGTCATATATAGTAGCAGCAAGTAAAACAATTAAAAAATATCTGAAAAAAAATCAACTAATTATTTTAGAGAGTACTTCCTACCCTACCACTACCAGAGAAGTAGTTTTACCAATTCTAAAGAAATCAGGCTTAAAGGAGGAAGAAGATTTCTTTCTTTGTTTTTCTCCTGAAAGGGTTAACCCGGGAGATAAAAAATTTCCTCTTACAAAAATACCAAAAATTGTAGGAGGATTATCTCCTAAGTCCAGCCAGTTAGCCAAGAGTTTATATTTAAAGATTATAAACAGCGTATTTGTCGCATCAAGTCCTGAGGTGGCCGAATGCGCGAAACTTCTTGAAAATACCTTTAGATTAGTGAATATCGCCCTGGTAAATGAGTTTGCTATCGTGGCTGAGAAGTTAGGGATAAGTATTTGGGAAATAATTGAAGCAGCAAAAACCAAACCTTTTGGGTTTATGCCTTTTTATCCCGGGGCCGGCTGCGGAGGGCATTGTTTGCCTTGCGACCCTCTTTATCTATCCTGGAAGGCAAAAAAATTAGGTTTCAAAACCAAGATGATCGACTTAGCTTCTTATGTGAATCATTTTATGCCTACTTATGTTATAAATAGAATAGAAGATTTATTGAAAGAAAAAAATATTTCTCTAGAAAAAGCAAAAGTTTTAATTTTAGGAGTTACTTACAAAAAAGATGTAAAAGATTTAAGAGAATCTCCTGCTTTGGATATTATTGATGGGTTGATAAGGAAAGAGGTAGAAGTTGATTATTTTGACCCTTTTATTCCTTACTTAAAGGTTTCCGATATTGACTTAAAGAGAGTTTCTTTAAACAGCGAAAATTTAAAAAAATACGATTGTGTAATTATTACTACTGACCATTCGAATATTAACTACGAATTTATAAGGAAAAACGCTAAGTTAATTTTCGATGTATGTAATATTTATAAGAAAGATTCCAATAATCTAAGAAGGCTTTAAAGTGGAAGATACCTTAAGAGGAAAAAAAGTGTTGGTAACCGGCGGTTGCGGATTTATTGGCTCTCATATTGTGGATAGATTAATTGAGCTTAGTGCCCAGGTGGTAGTTTTAGATGACCTCTCTTGCGGTAAATTAGAAAATATTAGCCTCTGCCGGGATAAGATAAAATTTATTAAAGGAGATATCAGAGATGAGAAACTTGTTGATAAGATACTGGGAGATATAGATTCAATATGCCATCAGGCGGCGTTAAGAAGCGTTCCTAAGTCAGTAAACCGGCCGTTTGATTATCATGACGTAAACGTTACCGGAACGCTAAAGTTGTTTCTGAAAGCCCAGGAGAAGGGGGTGAAACGAATTGTTTTTGCTTCCAGCAGTTCGATTTATGGAGAACGCGTTGATTTTCCCGAAAAAGAGACCGATTTGCCTTCCCCGGTTTCTCCTTACGCGGCGACAAAGCTTTTTGGGGAACATTATGGCGTGATTTTTAACTCTCTTTACGGAGTAGAGGTGGTTTCTTTGAGATACTTTAATGTGTTTGGCCCGCGACAGTCATTAGAAAATCAGTATGCCGTAGTTGTTCCTAAATTCATCACTTGCCTCCTAAGCGGCGCGCAGCCGCCTATCTATGGAGATGGAGAGCAGCAAAGAGATTTTACCTATATCGAAAATGTAGTAGAGGCAAATATTCTGGGGTTAACCCAGGAAGGTGTCGGGGGAGAAGTTTTCAATATTGCCGGCGGCCAACCTTACTCGGTAAATTGCCTCCTAAAGACATTAAAGGAGATTATGGACAAAGACATAAATCCTGTGTATCTTGATGCAAGGCAAGGGGATGTAAAAAAAACCCATGCCGATATAACTAAAACAAAAGAAATATTAGGCTGGCAGCCAAAAGTCGATTTTTATGAAGGGCTGAAGAAGACAGCGGAATGGTTTAAATTAAAGTAATGAATATTTTAATTACGGGAGGAGCGGGATTTATTGGTTCTCATTTATGCAGAAAATTGCTTGATCGAGGAAATTCAGTTATTTGTGCTGATAATTTTATTACCGGCGCAAAGGAAAATATTAGGGAATTTCTGGATAATTCAGGATTCAAATTAATCGAGCATGATATCTCAACTCCTTTTTACATAGAGGAAAATTTAGATTGGGTAATGCACTTTGCCTCTATCGCTTCCCCCAAGGATTATCTCAGCCATCCCATTAAAACTTTAAAGTCAGGGCTTCTAGGCACGCATAATTGTTTAGGTTTGGCTAAGGCAAAAAAAGCAAAATTTTTTCTAGCTTCTACCAGTGAAATTTACGGCGACCCATTAATCCATCCTCAGCCTGAAGAATATTGGGGTAATGTAAGCTGTACCGGGCCGCGCAGCTGCTATGATGAGAGCAAACGCGCTGCCGAAAGTTTAACCTGTGCTTATATGCGCCAGCACAATTTAGATGTAAGGGTGGTGCGTATTTTTAATACTTTCGGGCCGCGTATGCGAATAAATGACGGCCGGGTAGTTTCTAATTTTATTATTCAGGCATTAGAACAAGAAGATTTAACTGTTTATGGCAAGGGCACTCAGACTCGTTCTTTTTGCTACGTTGATGATTTAACAAAAGGTATAGTTAAAATGATGGAGATTAGCCGCGAATTGCCTTTAAATTTAGGCAATCCTTGCGAATATAAAGTTATTGATTTAGCAGAGACAATAATTAAATTAACCGGTTCAAGGTCAAAAATAAAATTTTTACCTTTGCCTGAGGATGACCCAAAAAGAAGACGTCCGGATATAAGTAAAGCAAGAAAGATTTTAGATTGGCAGCCACAAGTTAGTTTAGAGGAGGGGTTGGCTAAAACCATAGAATATTTTAAAGAAAAACTGCAAAATGGCGAAAAAAGTTGAAATTCCCGCTTTAGATTTAAAAAGAGAATACGATTTTTTAAGGAAAGATATCGCGAGAGAACTCAGGAGTTGCTTTGAGTCTCAGCAGTGGATACTAGGAGAAAAAGTTACTCAATTCGAAGAAAAAGCGGCTAAATACTTAGGGGTTAAACACGCAATAGGTGTAGCCTCAGGCACAGATGCTCTGCTTCTCTCTTTAAGGGCTTTAGCCATTAAAGAAAAAAATAAGGAGTATTTTGATAAAAAAGATGAAGTTATAACTACTCCTTTTACCTTTGTTGCTACTGCTGAGGCAATTGTCCGCAGCGGCGCCACTCCTGTATTCGTGGACGTTAACCTTGCTACTTTTAATATTTGCCCTGGAGAAATAAAAAAAGCAATTACTAAAAATACAGTAGGGATTTTACCTGTCCATCTTTACGGTAATTCTTGCCGGATGGATGAAATTTTAAAAATTGCCAAAGAAAATAATTTATTTGTCGTAGAAGATACCGCCCAGGCCTTTGGGGGTACATATTCCACCAAGGGCGCCTGCCTGCCGGCCAGGCAGGGATCCGCCTCGGGCGGAAAAGGTAAAAAATTAGGTACGATTGGTAATTGCGGGGCATTTAGTTTTTTTCCTTCCAAAAACTTAGGAGGTTGTGGTGATGGCGGGCTTATTGCCACGAATAATATCCGATTAGCAGAGTTGGTGAGAATCTTAAGAAATCATGGCCAAATAAAAAAATATAATGCTTCTTATATCGGTTATAATTCCCGCCTCGATTCTATCCAAGCAGCCATTCTTTTAGTAAAGCTAAAATATGTTGATAAATTTAACCAATTAAGAAGAGAAATTGCCAAGAAGTATAATGAGGCATTTAAAGATATAAAGCAGCTACAAACTCCTAAGCCGTTAACCATCAACCATCAACCATCAACCATCAACCAGCAACCATCAACCATCAACTATGGGCATGTTTACCATCTTTATACGATAAAAGTCACATCCGGCAGGGACGAACTCCTTAAATTTTTAAATTCAAGCGGGATTGATACCCGCCCCTATTACCCCATTCTTCTTTCCAAGATGAAAGCTTTTAAAAATTGTAAAATTAAGGGAGATTTAAAAAATGCAAAGGATTTATCTAAAAAAATATTAAGCCTGCCAATACACCCTTTCCTGAAAGATGAAGAAATAGATTATGTAATTTCCACAGTCAAAAAATTCTTTAAAAAATAATAAGATACGTTATGAATATTTTAGGGATTTCCGCGTTTTACCACGATAGTGCTGCTTGCCTCATTCAAAATGGCAAAATAATTTCTGCAGCTCAAGAAGAACGTTTTACCCGTAAAAAACACGACTTTTCTTTCCCCAAAAATGCTATTGATTATTGTTTAAAGAATAGTAATTTGTGCTCCAAAGATTTGGATTTTGTTGCTTTTTACGATAAACCTTTCATTAAGTTTGAACGTATCCTGGAGACCTATCTGGCTTATGCTCCCTATGGAATTCGTTCGTTTATCAAGGCAATGCCTTTATGGATAAAACAGAAGCTTTGGATGAAGGAATTTATCAGAAGTGAGCTTGGCTATGAAGGTAAAATGATTTTCCCTAAACACCATGAGTCTCATGCTGCCTCGGCATTTTTTCCTTCACCTTTTGATGAAGCTGCCTTCCTCACTATAGACGGGGTTGGTGAATGGGCAACAGCCAGCTTCGGAGTAGGTAAAGGCAATAAATTGGAGATTAAAAAAGAACTTCGTTTTCCTCACTCGTTGGGGCTCTTGTATTCAGCATTTACTTACTATACGGGTTTTAAGGTAAACTCTGGTGAATATAAGGTAATGGGATTAGCGCCTTATGGAAGGCCTAAATATAAAGATTTAATTCTCACAGAACTTATGGATTTAAAACAAGACGGCTCATTTAAGCTTAATATGAAATATTTTAATTATTGTGCAGGGCTATCTATGGTTAATAGAAGGTTTGAGAAACTTTTTGGAGGAAAGCCGAGAAAAAGAGAATCGCGCATTAGCCAGCGTGATATGGATTTAGCGTGCTCTATCCAAGAAGTAACCGAAGAAGTTATGTTGCGTATGGTTAACTATGCATATAAAGAAACCGGACTCAAAAATCTCTGCCTTGGGGGTGGAGTAGCTTTAAACTGTGTTGGTAATGGAAGAATTTTGCGGGAAGGGCCATTTCAAAATATTTGGATACAACCGGCAGCTGGCGATGCCGGAGGGGCTCTGGGGGCAGCTTTATTTGTTTGGTACCAATATTTAGAAAACGATCGAGATGCTTCCGGCAGGAAAGATTTTCAGCAAGGTTCCTATTTAGGCCCAAGTTTTAATGATAATTATATTGAAGATTATCTTAAAAAAAATAATATTTCATACAGTTTATTAAAAGATGAAGATATTCCCCAAGAAATAGCTGATTTGATTGCCCAGCAGAAAGTAGTTGGCTGGTTTCAAGGTAGGATGGAGTTTGGGCCAAGAGCTTTGGGGGCACGTTCAATTATTGGCGATGCTCGTTCTTTGAAAATGCAGGCGTGGATGAATTTGAAGATAAAATTTCGCGAGTCTTTTAGGCCTTTTGCCCCTTCAGTATTAAAAGAAAAAGTTTCCCAATACTTTGAGTTGGATGGAGAAAGTCCCTACATGCTTTTTACAGCTCCACTAAAAAAAGAGATTCGCCGTAGCGTTTCGGATAAAGAACAGAGTCTTTGTGGTTTTGCTAAATTAGGTGTTATCCGTTCGGATATTCCCGCAGTTACCCATGTTGATTATTCTGCCCGGGTACAAACTGTAGATAAAGAAACTAATCCATTGTATTATAAAATGATTGAGAAATTTGAGGAAAAATACGGCTGCGCGGTGATTATTAATACCTCTTTTAATGTAAGAGGTGAGCCAATAGTGTGTACACCCGAAGATGCCCATATGTGTTTTATACGCACTAATATGGATTATCTGATTATGGGTAATTGTTTGCTGGAGAAAAAGGAACAGAAGCCTTTAGGCAAAAATATTGATTGGCTTAGAGAATTTGAATTAGACTGAACGCAGATTGATATAGCGTATAGTTTATAGTTGATAGCTCTTTTATTCTATTAGCTATAATGAGCCAAGAGTCATGAACTAATTTAAATACAGATAAATATTTTTAGAAAAGTCTATATTAGAAAGAATATGATAGAAGAGATAAGAGATATTAAGAGCGGGAAGAAAGAACTTATGAGGTTTGGCCTAATTTTTGGTATTGTCTTGGCAATTTTAGGAGGGCTATCTTTACGGGCAGGTAAGGATAATTATTTCCTTTTCTTTATACTTTCTCCGATTTTTATCTCCTGCGGTTTAATCCGCCCAGCAATGCTTAAACCAATTCATAAACTGTTGGCGGCTGTGGTTGCTATTGTTTTGGGATGGTTCTTGCCGCGATTGATCCTATGCATATTGTTTTATCTAGTGATCACCCCACTTGGTTTTTTTATGCGGTTATTTGGCAAAGACCTTCTGGATTTAAAATTGAACCCTAGTGTTGACAGCTATTGGATTTCTACAAAGAGCGTTTCGGCAGGGCCGCCTGATAAGAAAAGGTATGAGAACCAATTTTGAGATTAAGGTAGCGGAGGGAGTAGTGGCCATTGATGATTCTCGTTATCCAGCGCTGCTTAAAACTATCAACAATCCTCCTTTGCAGTTATACTATAAAGGTAATTGGAATGAAGCTATTTTTTCCCAGTGCCTTGCCGTTGTAGGTACGCGGAAGATGACCCGTTATGGCAGGCAGATTACCGAGGAGTTAATACAAGAAGTAGCCGCAGCAGGGATTACGATTGTTTCCGGCTTTATGTATGGTATTGACGCTATAGCGCATAAAGCGGCGCTTGATGTTGGAGGAAAGACGATTGCCGTGATGCCCGGCGGTATTGATGTGATTTCTCCTTCTTATCAGGAGCCTTTGCGTCGGGCGATACTTGATGGCGGAGGGCTGGTGATTTCCGAACACCCGGGAAATTATCCCCCGATGCTTTGGACCTATCCCAGGCGCAATAGAATTATTGCCGGGTTATCGAAAGTAACGGTTGTTGTTGAGGCCGGCAAAGTAAGCGGAGCGCTTATCACTGCAAGGCTCGCTAGAAAGTTTAGTCGAAAGTTGTTTGCTGTGCCCGGTTCTTTAACCAGTACGGTTTCAGAAGGTACGGCATGGTTGATTAAACAAGGCGCTTCAATTGTGACCAATGCAGGGGATATTCTTGCTGAGTATAATAAAGACACTGTAACCCGGCTAAATGAGGGCAGTGTTTGTAATAAGGCTTTAGGTTCCTTAGGGCAGGCGATAATAGACTATTTGCGCAGAGAACCTATGGAAATTGACGCTTTATGTCGTTCTCTGAAGGTTTCTATCTCGCAGATGAGCGCGGCATTATGTCTTATGCAGGTAAGAGGATTAGTATGCCAAGAGGAGGGAAAGTTTCATGTTTGTTAAAGTTTCCTCAGCATCACACTTAGGGCTTGAGACTATGGGAGTAGATGTGGAGGTAAACGTGGCTTGGCGCGGCCTTCCGGGATTTGAAATAGTGGGTTTACCAAGCAAGGCAGTAGATGAAAGTAAGGAACGGGTAAAGACGGCTATGGTGAATTCAAAGATTGATTTTCCCCGTCGAAAGATTACCGTGAATTTGGCTCCGGCTGATGTTCCTAAAGAAGGTTCTTTTTATGATTTGCCTATTGCCGCGGGGATTATTTCCGCTATCACCGGATGCCCTATCCCTAAAAATAGTTTGTTTTTCGGAGAACTTTCTTTAGACGGGAGTTTGCGGCATACACGAGGCGCGCTGTTAGCGTCTTTATTTGCTAAAGAAAACGGCATTGATAATATTTTTGTACCTCCTGCGTCAGTAAACGAGGCGATAGTAGTCAAAGGCGTTAATGTATATTCTATAGAGAATCTAAGCCAGCTATTAGCATATTTAGAAGGGCAGATGGTTCTTAAACCCAGAGTGTATCGGCCAACCAAAGATGAAGAAACAGTTATTCAGGCAGAATTTGACATGAAGGAGATTTTAGGCCAGGAACAGGCAAAGCGTGTATTGGAAATTGCCGCTTCCGGCGGGCATAATGTATTTATGATTGGCTCACCCGGCGCGGGAAAAACTATGCTCGCCCGGGCGTTTCCCGGAATATTGCCAATGCTTTCTGAAGAAGAGTCGCTTGAGGTAACAAAGATTTATTCAGTATCCGGGCGTATCCCCCCGGAAGGTTCGATTATTAGAATAAGGCCGTTTCGCGCGCCGCATCATACGATTTCTCAAGTTGGCCTTATTGGTGGAGGTTCTAACCCTCAACCAGGAGAAGTTAGTCTGTCTCATCGGGGAATATTATTCTTAGATGAATTTAATGAGTTTCCACGGTTTGTTTTAGAAGCGCTTCGGCAGCCGATGGAGGATGGCAGTTTGATTATTTCGCGCAGCAAGAGGCAGGTAAAATATCCTTGCCGATTTACGCTGGTTGCTTCGGCAAATCCCTGTCCTTGCGGATACCTGTATCATCCTGTTAAGCCCTGTATATGCGCGCCGCGGGAAATCCAGCGGTATAAAAAGAGAATATCCGGCCCCTTACTTGACCGCATCGATCTTCACCTGGAAGTACCGGTAGTTGATATTAAAGAACTTACTGATAGTAAAAAAACTCATGATACATTGGAGACTTCTATGGTTATACAGCGTAGAGTCATGGTGGCACGAAAATTGCAAAAAGAACGATTTAAGCAAGATGGTATTTTTACCAACGCGGAGATGAAAAATAAACATGTAAAAAAATATTGTCTACTTACAAAAGAAGTAAGACAGCTTCTTATGCAGGCGGGCGCGCGGTTTCAGCTTTCGGCGCGTTCCTATTTTAAAGTAATTAAAACCGCGCGTACCATCGCTGATTTAGCGGATTCAGAGGCGATTGCTCTTGTGCATATGGCAGAGGCTCTGCAATACAGGCCGCGAATTCAAAATTAGCTGATATGAACCTCGCTTTTCATAAGAGAAAAAAAAGAGAGCAAGGGCGGAGCGAAAGGCAGGTAAGTGAGTAATTTAAAAGGCGGCAGCCGGGATAATCTTAAGTTAGGTAGCGCGGGAGAAAATATTGCTAAAAAATATTTGCAGGATAAAGGATTCCGCGTCATTGAACAGAACTACAAGACGAAATATGCCGAAATTGACCTTATTGCCAAGTGCAATAGCGGTTTAGTATTCGTAGAGGTTAGAACGCGTTCCGGAGAACAATTCGGCCTTCCCGAAGAATCTTTGAATAAAAAAAAGCTTCGCCGCTTAGTGAGAGCCGCCCGCGCTTACACTTGTTTAAAGAATTATCGCGGAGCTTACCGGATAGACGCTGTCTGCATTGTGTTGGATAAGACCCCTCCTTCAAAGGTATCAGGAGGGTCTACTTGTGCCCGCCTGTGCCCGTTAGGGTATGAGGGTATCCCCATGGATAAGGATACTAACGGCTTAAAGCGTATTGACCATTATGAAAATATTACCGATTAATCAATTATGAAAAAAGAAAATCATAATTACGCGGTAATATTGGCAGGAGGTATGGGCAGCCGCTTTTGGCCGTTAAGCCGCAGCCTTGAGCCTAAGCAGTTTCTTTCTATTTTTGGACCCAATAGCCTTTTCCATGAGACGATATCGCGGATTAAAACGACGATTCGCCCGGAGAATATTTTTATTATTACTAACCAGTTGTATTTTCCTGAAATATTTAATTATACCTCAATTTTTAAAATTCCCCGTTCCAATATTATCTTTGAGCCTGAAGGTAAAAATACTGCCGCGTCTATTGCCGTTGCCAACCGCCTGATTAATCTTATTGATTCCGAGGCAAAGGTTTTGGTCTTGCCTTCCGATCATTTAATTAAAAATAACAAAGGATTCAGAAGCCTCCTGCGTTATGTTTTTTCTGAAGCTCCGGTAAAAAATAATTTGGTTGTCTTTGGTATCGCGCCTAATTATGCGGCACAAGGATATGGATACATTAAAATTCAAAATGCAAAATTCACCCTAAAGGGCACAGGCAAAATGCAAAATTATAATATTTATCGAGTGGAGAAGTTTGTAGAGAAGCCGGATGTAGGGAGGGCAAACAGGTTTTTTAAAGATAAGCGGTATTTTTGGAATAGCGGCATGTTTTTTGGTTCTGTCCGCGTGTTTCTTGATAAAATCAAAGAAAATCTTCCGGCTACTTACCGGTTGATCTCGCAAGTATATGAGTCAGGAGATATAAAAGCAATCTGGAAAGATATTAAATCCATCTCTTTTGATTATGGAGTCTTGGAGAAGACAAAAGATATTTTGATGATTCCTGTTTTAAATTTAGGCTGGTCGGATTTAGGCACCTGGAGTTCTTTAGATAAGGTTCTGCCTAAGGATAAATCAGCCAACACTATTAAAGCGGACGCGATAGTTTCTGAAAGTAAGAATATAACCGTTTTGGGTAAAGATCGCCTGATTGCCTGTTTGGGCTTGGAGAATTTGATCATTGTTGACACTCCTGATGCCCTGTTAATTGCCCGCAAAGACAGAAGCGAGGAAGTAAAAAAAGTAGTAGAGAGATTAAAGAAAGACAATCGTCAGGAAGTTCAAACGCATAGAACAGTAAAAAGGCCATGGGGAAGTTTCACAGTTTTAGACAAAGGTCTGGGTTTTAAGATAAAAGTAGTTGAGGTTTTACCTAAAAAGGCGTTAAGTTTACAAAAACATTCCCGGCGCAGTGAGCATTGGGTGGTGGTAGAAGGTAAAGCTAAAATTACTAAAGGCAGAAAAGTCTTCTACATTAATGTCAATGAAAGTACATTTATCCCCCAAAACTCCACTCACCGTTTAGAAAATCCTACCGATTGTCTTTTAAGAATAGTCGAAGTACAAAGCGGACATTATTTAGAGGAAGATGACATCACAAGAATTAAGGATGATTTTGAAAGAAATAGGCAAGGGGACATTGGAAAATTAGCAAAATAACGTTTGACATTTTTTAACTTTTTGCGTATATTCTTTTTATGCCCAGACAAAGTAGGATAGATTTTCCGGGAGCCTTACAGCATATCATGGTGAGGGGTATAGAGCGCAG
>JAHJHM010000216.1 GCA_018823915.1 Candidatus Omnitrophota bacterium | reverse complement strand
ATTATTGCAAAGTCAGTAATTACGGCAAAGAAAAATAAGTAATTTTAACTTGCTTGTGCCCGTTAGGGTATGCAATTTGCAATTTGCATTTTGCACTGAATATTCAGAAAAATTTAGACGTGGTTCACTGAATATTTACTGAAATACCTGCTAATTGTAGAATAAATTCCATAGTAAAGGCCAAAGGTTCCATTTAAAAATATTTGAAATTTTTAAAATTTTGGTTGACAAATGAGTGACAATAGTGTACATTATAAAGTGACAGATAAAAGAAAAGGAGGATATAGATGCGTTTCATAACTATAAGAGATTTACGCAGTAAATCAGTTCAAATTCAGCGGGAGCTTCCCAAAGAAAAAGAGATGGTGCTTACTTCTAATGGCAAGCCTATTGCTATCTTGACCGCGACGTCCGCAGATAGAGTTGAAGAATCCTTATGCTTGATTCGCCGGGTACGAGCAATGGAAGCAGTAGATTTAATGCAAAGGTGCTCTGTGGAAGCAGGTACTGACCGGATGAACTCAAAAGAGATTAATAAAGAGATTGCTGTCGTACGAAAGGAACGACAAACAAAGTGAAATTAGTCCTAGATACAAATGTAGTCGTATCTGGGCTGCTTTCTCCTTTTGGACCACCAGGTGATATTATAAGAATGGTAGCTTCTGGGGATTTAGAACTTTGCTACGATGCTCGTATTCTTTCTGAGTATAGAAAGGTTTTACTTCGTCAAAAATTTCCTTTTGATAGAACCCATGTAGAAGACTTGCTTGAACAAATAGAAGTTTGTGGTTATGTAATTACAGGGAAACCTCTTATCAAAAGATTGCCAGACTCAGATGATGAGTCTTTCTTAGAAGTGGCACTTGAAGGAGAAGCCCAGTATTTGGTAACAGGGAATCTAAGACATTATCCGGTGAAGAAACGACAAGGCATATTGGTACTATCACCGAGGGAATTTCTGGAGATTTATCGGAAGAAAAAATAATCTTTTAAAAGAAATACGTCTTGTTATCTTATCCCGCAAAAAAACATATAGCTAAATGCTCATTAAACTACCTAAGTAAATCCCGTTAGAGAACCATGCTCTCTAACGGGATAAACCTCATATAGCGCAAATGTGAAGGTTTATAGAGTATTTATGGCCATACCGGAAATAGAGTTTTTTAAAGTGAATAAAAATCATTGCGTCGCAAAAGTAGTAGTTTTGCGACATAGGGGGAATGTGGGGTTTTGAAAATAAAGGGTTTTTAGGGATTGGGTTTGAACTTTTGCGACGTTGAAAAAGAAAAAGGTATGGAGTAAAAATTTTTAAATTTGCCCTTGACATTATATCAAATTTGATATATACTTATATTGAGAGGAAAAGATGTATAAAGTTAAATTTTATCCCACGCATAGAGGAAATTATCCAGTAAACGATTTTATTCAACAGATGGACAAAAAATCTCGGGCAAAGATTTGGCGTTACATTGCGCTTTTAGAAGAACATGGCCCGAACTTATTGCGGCCTTATGCTGATTATGTAAAAGCTAAGATTAGAGAGTTGAGGATAAGAATTCAGGCGGGTAATGTGCGTATCTTTTATTTCTTCTTTCTGGAAGGCAATATTATATTACTTCACGCTTTTAAAAAGAAGACACAAGAATTACCCGAGAGGGAAATTGAACAGGCGAAGAAGAATATGGAAAATTTTATTTCCAGATATCACCAGGGTGAATTTAAATTGTAGGAGGTGTTGAACAATGACTAAGAAACTTTTAGATTTCCAGGATGTCTTAAAAGAAGAACTCAAAGACAAAGAATTTAAAAAATACTACGAGGAAGAAGGCAGAAGACTCGAACTCGGTTATAAGATTGCTAATCTCAGACAAAAACAGGGATTGACTCAAAAAGAGTTAGCCGAAAAGGTGCATACTAGTCAAGCTACCGTTGCCAGGCTCGAGGGGGGCGAATACTTAGGCTATAGCCTTCGTACCCTGGAAAAGATAGCCTTAGCTACCGGGACACATCTAGAGATTAGATTTCGTTAAGAGAGGAGACCTTTACTTACCTAAAGGAAAGCTGCAGAACGCAAATACGAGATTTTTATGGTATTCTAGAGACGTATATCAACCCCGTTAGAAGTTCCCGCCGAAAGCGGAACGAAAAAAAAGGAGAAAGGATATGTCTAAAAGTCATGATGCTAAAAAAAATGTAAAAAAGAAGCCGGGAAAAACGCTAAAAGAGAAACAGCTTGAGAAAAAAGCGAAAAAAAGAGGATAAAGAATAATAGAGTCAGATTTTCACTTTAGAAACTAATTGATTTCTTGATAGTATCCGGTTGCAAAATTTGTCTAATATTGGGAGCCAGTATTTTTTGGCGCCAATTTTGGCAACTCTGTTAATCGGTTTGAGCCATTTCCCTCTTGCTTTTTCTATCTCGCCCAAACTTTCCTGTAATTCCTTTTTTTCATTTTGATCTTTGGTGAAGTAAAAAATGCAGCCGGCAGCGTTAAATCGGGATGGTTGGTTTACACTTGACGTTACTTAAGCTGAGTGTATAATTTATACACATTGTAGAAAATGCAAGCAAACGAGTATTCTCAGAATGCTCAAGAAAGGCGGAGTAAATGGAAAATAAGAATAAGAAAATCGCTTTAATTATTGGCGGAAGCCGCGGAATAGGAAAAGCTATTGCTTTGCGTCTTGCTAAGTCAGGATTTGACATTTGGTTAACCTATAGAAGCAATCAACCTGCTGCCGAAGAAGTAAAAAAAGAAATAGAACAAATAGGGCGGTTTTGTGTTCTGTTTTGTTTTGATGTTTCTAATTATCAGGCCACCGAAGCAGCCTTGCAGAAAGTGGCAGACTTAAATCCTCCGGAAGTGGTTGTTTATAATGCCGGTATCACTCGAGATAACCTTATGGTTTGGATGACTAAAGAAGAGTGGAGTTCAGTTCTTGCTACCAATCTTGATGGTTTTTATAATGTGATGCATGTTGTTCTTTTTCCCATGCTCCGTGAAAAACAAGGCCGTATCGTTGTTGTTTCTTCAACCTCCGGCCAAATCGGTCAGGCTGGGCAAGTAAATTATTCGGCGTCTAAGGCAGGGCTTATTGGCGCAGCCAAAGCCTTAGCAAGAGAAGTTGGAAAGAAGAACATTTTTGTCAATGTTGTTGCTCCGGGAGTTATTGAAACGGAAATGACTATGGAACTCCCCAAGGAAAAAATCCTTCCGCTCATCCCCATACAGCGATTTGGCAGCCCCGATGATGTAGCCAGTGTTGTTAATTTTCTTTGCACAGAAAAGAATATGTACATTCACGGCCAAGTTATCGGCATCAACGGCGGTTTGGCTATTTAATCGATACGCATTTATTGAATGCGTATCAATTACAAAGAAACCTCAGGCTAAAGCCCGAGGAGATTCATTCAATACGAAGATGAAAAAATATGATGATATAGTTGTAGGCGCGGGAATTGGCGGCCTAACTTTAGCGGTTTTACTTTCTATGAATAACCGTAAGGTTTTGCTTCTTGAGAAAAACGCGTCTATTGGCGGAGCAATGAAGCGTTTTTACAGAAAAGGCGCTCCTTTTGATACAGGATTTCATTTTACCGGAGGGTTTTATAAGGGAGGGGTCTTGCATGATATGCTTACAGTTTTAGGCATTCATGATTATATAGAGCCTGTTTTTCTTTCAACCGGCGAAGCCAACCGTTTTGTTTTTGAATCAGACGGCTTAGCTTATGATATGCAGCCGGGGATAAGTAATTTACGTCAAAACTTAAAAAAATATTTTCCCGGTGAGCAGATGGCGATCGATAAATATTTTGATATGGTAACTATGGTCAGTGAGAAGACCGTTTCTTTAGATTTACGAAAGATATCTATGTCGCCTGATGTAATTGAAGAAGATTTTATCTCGCTCGATGAAGTTTTAAACGGCCTTACTCAGAATAAATTGTTAAAGGCATTGCTATCAACATACACTATGTGTTATGGGGTTAAGCCTGAAGAGATTTCCTTTGCTAATCACAGCAGGGTTTGTTACGGCCTTTATGAGTCAGTGGCAAGAATAAAACGGGGAGGAGAAGCTTTTATTGATGCCTTTAAGGGTGAAATTTCTAGATTAGGTATAGATGTAATGTGTAATAGTTATATTGTTGACTGCCAGGACATCAACAACGATTATGTTGGCCGCTTTGTCTTAAATAACGGCCAGGAGTTTACATGCGAGAATTGTATTTTTACTATTCATCCCCAGGAGATAGTAAAAGTTTTGCCTAAAAAACATTTAACCAGAGCATTTATTGATAGAGTTTCATCTTTTGAGCCGACGATAGGATTTTTTCTCGTTTTTGGCCTCATCCTCGACGAGAAGCCCTGTGAAGATTTTAAATCGACGATTGTTTCTCTGCTTCCCGCGGCTGATTTTAATCAACTGCTCTCGCCTGACTATCAGGGAAAATCCGCTTTAGTTATTATGAGGAGCCTTGAAGAGGCAGGCGGAAAGATTTATAAAACTATAAATACTTTTGAACCGTCATTTGCTAAAACAGTTGAAGCCTGGAAGGATTCAAAGATAGGCAGAAGGCCTAAAACTTATCAGGAGTATAAGAAAAAGCGCATAGAGAGGATAAGGCAGCGAATTTGTCAATATTATCCCCAGTATAACGATTCTTTAAATATAGTTGATGCTGCCAGTATCTTAACCTTTAGAGACTATTTAAATTCTCCTGATGGATCAGCTTACGGCATAAAACAAAAAATCGGCCAGTATAATCTTTTTGGCAAGCTTCCTTTGCGTAATGTCTATGCCGCCGGTCAAAGCTCAGTATTGCCGGGAATAGTAGGCGCGATGCTTTCATCGTTTATTGTTGGCAGAAGCATTATAGGAAAAAACGATTATAACAATTTTATCGAAAACAGATTATGCAATTAAAAAGAGTCGTTATCTCCGGGGTTGGCAGTGTTTCGCCACTAGGCTTGGATGTTGCCAGTCTCCTTGCGGCAATAGAGAATAGGCAAAGCGCGGTAAAGCGCATGCTTGGATGGGAGCGATATCGGGGGCTGCGCAGCCTTGTTGCTGCTCCCGCAGAGCTTGCCAATGAAAAAGAGATACCGCGTCAAAGCCGGCGTTCTATGGGAAGAATGAGTATTTTTTCTGTGCAAGCCAGTAAGCAGGCGTTAGCAGATTCCGGTATAAGCGAATCGCTAATCTCATCAGGCCGTATGGGCTGTATTATTGGTTCAACCATGGGAGGAGCGGAAAGTATCAGCGAAGCATTTGAAATTATGCTTCCGGAAAGAGATTTAAGCCAGCTTACTTCTATGAAATTTTTCCAGTGCCTTTCGCATACGGCAGCGATGAATGTAGCGCAATACCTGGGCATTAAAGGATGCGTATTGGCAACGAGCGCGGCCTGCGCTTCAGCCCTACAGGCAATCGGCGCCGGTTATGATTTAATTAGGCTGGGGAAACAAGACGCAATTTTATGCGGAGGCGCCGAAGAGCTGCATCCTATTGTTACAGGGTCTTTCGATATTATTTTTGCCACTTCCAGCAGTTACAATGATAATCCTTCTAAAACGCCGCGGCCTTTTGATGTCAGCCGTGATGGGTTAGTTTGCGGGGAAGGTGCCGGTATTGTTTTCTTGGAAGAGCGCGAGCTCGCCTTAAAACGGGGAGCAAAGATATACGCGGAAATTATCGGCTATAATACCTGCGGAAGCGGCGTTCACATAAGCCAGTCTAGTGCCAGCGCGATGCGGCAATGTATCTCTGAGGCTTTAAAAAGCGCGAATATAAAACCAACAGATGTAGATTACATTAATGCTCATGCTACAGCAACTATACAGGGAGATCAAGAAGAAGCTCAGGCGATAAGAAATATTTTTGGCGATGATGTGCCGGTAAGCAGTTTAAAAGGTTACTTTGGCCACACCTTGGGAGCTTCAGGGGCAATAGAGCTGATCGTGTCTTTAGCTATGATGCAAAAGGGGCAGATTTATCCTACTTTTAATTTAGAAAAAGTAGGCGATGATTGCCGGGGAATTTTTCATGTCCAGGAAAAATTAAACCGCGATATATCAATTTTAGTTAAAAATTGTTTTGCCTTTGGCGGCATAAATGCGGCTTTAGTGTGCAGGAAGGAGTAAAAATATGGCGCAAAAAGAGATTATTAAAATGACTAATGAGGTATTCGAAGAAGCTTTTGAAATAGAAAGCCAAAAGCTTACCCCTGAGGCTAATATCTTTAACGATTTGGGCCTCGATAGTTTGGATGTCGTTGATTTAGTGGTAGCCCTGCAGAAAAAATTCGGTGTTCAAATTAGAAACGATGAGCGGGTAAGAAATATCCGCACTTTAGGTGATATTTATGGCTTCATTGATGCTTTAGGAGAAGAAAATAAATTATCTCTACCACGAGAGAATTAGCTCACTCTGTTAGATGGCGCTGTTGCATAATAGCACCAGCGCCAAGAGTGAAAGGCGTTTTTGAAGATATTAATTCTAAATATCATTTTTTATTCATTGTTTATTGTTTTTACTGCAATAGCAATCCTTCTATTCAGCCTGTTTGTTTTTTTTGTCAGGATATTTTTATCGCGCCGTCAGACTATGCGCAGGTTCCGGCGCGCCATCAGCTGGTATGGTAAGATTATTATTAAAGTTTTACCTTTTGGCCTGGTGAAAGTTATTTATAAAGATTATGAACAATCCAATAACGGTCAAGGTGTTATTTTTGTTTGTAATCACCGTTCAGCCTCAGATCCTTTTCTAATGGCATGCCTGCCGTATGAAGCAATACAGGTAGTTAATATGTGGCCTTTTCGTCTACCCATACTCGGTATTTTTGCCCGCTGGGCAGGATACTTAAGCATAAGAGAAATGCCATTTGAAGATTTCTTAGAAAAAGCAGGCAAGTTGCTCAAAGAAGGAGTTTCAATGGTTACTTTTCCCGAAGGAACGCGTTCAACAAGCAAAGCCATGGGGCAATTTCACAGCTCTGTTTTCCGTTTGGCATTAGAGGTTAGGTGCCCTATTGTTCCAATGTGTATTAGCGGCAGTGAAAACATTCCTGCTAAAGGCACGCGGCTGCTTGAGCCGGGCAAAATTCGCGTGTATAAGCTTAAGCGTTTACAATGGGCGGATTATAAAGATTTAACTCCCTTTACGCTTAAAAATAAAGTAAGGGATAGTATCGCTCAACATCTTGCTGTTGTGGAAACAGTCTCATGAAAGATTTGTATCTTTACCCCGTTAGAAGTTCACGCCAGAAACGTGGTAGTCGTTTTAGAGGATTTATTTCTAACGGGGTTTACCGCGATATTGCCTCATCAAGCGCCGATGCTATCAGGGGAGTTCAGGAGGAAAGATTAAAACAACATTTGGATTACTGTCTTAAGCATTCGCCTTATTACCGCAGGATTTTAAAAAATGAGGATGTTAATTTAGGCTTGGACGGTTTATCGCAACTTCCTTTTACACAAAAATCCGATATTGAAAAATGCAATGATGATTTTTGCGCGGTTAGTTTAGAAAAAATAAGAGATATTGTGTTATCCAGCGGCACAACTGGAAAACCTACTAAAGTTATGTACACAGAGTATGACCTCAAGCGGCTTGCCTATAATGAGGAAAAAGCATTCATTGCCTGCGGTATAACCTCAGAAGATATTGCCCTTTTAACTTGCACCCTTGACCGTTGCTTTGTTGCCGGGTTAGCATATTTTCTAGGCATGCGCGCTCTGGGAGCAGCAGCAATAAGAAATGGGCACGGAACTTTAGAAAGCCACGCTCAAGTAATAGAACGCATGAATCCGACAGTAATTGTGGGTGTACCAACTTTCTTAAGAAAGTTAGGCTTATATCTTATGGATAAAAATATAAACCCAACTCAGATGAGCGTATCTAAATTAATATGCATTGGTGAACCCTTACGTGATAAAAAGCTTCGCTCGTTAAAGGTAAACAGAGATTTAGAAGATATATGGCAGGCAAAAACTTTTTCTACTTATGCCTCAAGCGAAACCGTAACTACTTTTTGTGAATGCATTTATCAGGCCGGCGGGCATCTTCATCCGGATTTAGCAATTGTAGAAATCATTGACGATAAAGATCGACCAGCGCCTACGGGTACAGTCGGAGAAATCGTGTTGACGCCTCTGGCAGTTGAAGGTATGCCTTTGATTAGATTCAAAACCCAAGACGTGAGTTTTTTAATTGATAAACCTTGCGCGTGTGGACGAAATTCCCTAAGGCTGGGGCCTATATTGGGCCGTAAAAATGAGATGATGAAAGTCAGGGGAACAACTTTATACCCGCAGGCAATTTATTCAGCCCTGGAAGAAATAGAAGGCATAAGCGATTATTTTATTACCGTGACTAAAGAAAGCGATCTTTCAGAAAATATAAGAATATCCGTAGCTTTAAAAGATAAAACCTGTGGTGTTGGTTTTATCCAGGATGTACTGCAGGCGCGGTTAAGAGTAAAACCGGAAATAGAAATTAAAGATCATCAGTGGGTAAAGGAACAAGTTTATACTGTGGAATCAAGAAAGCCGGTCAGGTTTTTAGATAAGAGGGGACTGTCGCAAAATACAACAGTCCCTGATTGCACCGATTAGATAAAGATTGCACAGATTGAAAACATTAGCATTTTAATCGGTGTAATCATCTTTTAATCAGTGTAATCAGGCGCTGGTGTTATTATACAACAGCGCCAAGAGGTAAGTTATGTCAAACTGCCATTCTAGAGTGGGTAATTTTGAATTCAGCAAGCCTGATATAGAAAAGGCCTGCGAAACAGGGGGGCTTCTTTCTATGGAAGTTGAGTTCAGCCTGAGGTGTAATTTCCACTGTCCCTATTGTTATGTTCCGGACAACGCTTTCTTGCAGCATGAATTAACCAGGGAAGAAATCTGCGATACAATCCTTCAAGCTAAAGATTTAGGGGCAAGAAGGATAATCGTTTTAGGAGGAGAGCCCATGGTCTATCCTTATACCATGGAGATGATTAAATTCATAAGAGGCCGCGATCTTGAGGTTGAGATGTTTACTAACGGTTTTAATATAACTGACTATACAGCCAAACAGCTTTTTGATTATAAGGTTAACGTTGTTTTAAAAATGAATACTTTTGATCGGGATTTGCAGGATATGCTCACCGGAGAAAAAGGATCTTATAAAATTATTCAGGATGCCTTAGTGAGTTTAAAACAAGCGGGTTATCCTTCCGGAGACGCTCATTTAATAGTAAGCACAATTATATGCCGGCTTAACATTGAAGAATTACCAAAGATGTGGCAATGGCTGCGTGATCAGCAAATTATACCTTACTTTGAGATGATTACTCCTCAAGGGAATGCTAAAGAAAACGAATGGCTGCATGTTGATTCAAAAAGAGTGCGCGATCTTTTCCTGGATTTAGAGAAAATTGACCGGGAAAAATATGGTTATATATGGGAATCACAGCCTCCTTTGGTGGCCAACAAGTGCTTAAGACATAAATTTTCCTGTTTATTAACATCGCAAGGTTACATAATGCCTTGTGTGGGTATTAATATTCCCGTTGGCAATATCCGCCAACAAAAATTGAAAGAGATTATTTCCGAAAGTGAAGCTATAGAAGACTTAAGAAATCACAAAGCAACTATTAAAGGGCCTTGTCACAGTTGTGAGAAAGCAGATTCCTGTTATGGCTGTAGGGGCGCGGCCTATCAGCTTACCGGTGATTATTTAGCATCAGATCCTTTGTGCTGGCACAATATAGAACGTCTTGGCCAGATTCGCTATTTACCCACACAAACTAAGGATTTAATCCCTCAGGAATTACCCATGCGCATTGTGCATAGGTTATTAGAGGTTGGTGACCGCAGAGCCAAAGTGGAAACGCAAGTTTCGCATGATATGCCTTTTGTGTCAAAGGACGGATTGCTTGATGAGGTAAGTTATCTTGAGCTTATGGCTCAGGCTATGGCGGCCCTACATGGCTTTAAGCAAGTTGATAAATCAAAAAGTATGCTCGAAGGGTTCCTCCTGGGTGCGAAGAACATTAAGATTTTTAAGCGCGTGCATGTCGGCGATATTCTAACTATCTCGGTATTCAAATACGCGCGTTATGGGGAATTCGGAATTGTTAAAGCTAGTATAGCGCGGGATAAGGACTTAGTCGCTGAAGGCGAAATAAAGATATGGCATAAATAACAAGCTAGGTTCGCTTCGCTCGCCAATTTAGTTTATAGTTTATGGTTTATAGATTAGAAATAAGTAACATTAAAATCTCTATATCTAAATTTAGAGATTTGAAAGCATTTTTAATTTTTCATTTTCAATTTTAAATTGAAAAATCAAGTATATGAATAAAGTTATTTTAGGATTTATATTTTGTGTAATATTATCCGCCGCGGCATATGCTGATACAGCAGAAGTTTTGCGGGATTTACAAGAAAATCTATCTCAGGTAAAAACTATCCAAAGCGGCTTTGTGCAGGAGAAGTATTTAGCGATTTTTAATGAGAAGCTTATTTTAAAGGGGAGGATATATTTACAGAAGCCGCAAAATTTTTCCTGGCGGCTTGATGTACCTTTGCAGTATTCTATGGTGATAAAAAAAGATAAAATCAGGCAGTGGGATGCCCAAAGCAACCAGGTTCAGGAAATATCTTTGGACGATAATCCTATTTTTAACGCGGTAGTTATCCAGCTAAAGCTTTGGTTTTATGGAGATTATGCCCAGTTACTTAAAGATTACTCTGTAACTCAGCTAAAAGATTCACCCCGCCCTCCCACGCCGGGGATGGATTTAGTCCCGCAGCAAAGCACACAAGGGCGGGGTTTACCTGTTGTTTTAGAATTCATTCCCAAAGAAACTTCTGTTGCTCGCTCCGTCATAGATAAGATAATTGTTTCTTTTAGAGAGGATAAGCGCTATATAAAAAGAATAGAGATCGAGGAAAAGAACCATGACCGTACTGTTTTAGAATTTATCAATACGCGCATAAATGATCCCATAGATGGTAAGGTTTGGGAGGTTAAGCAGTGAATTTTTCTAAGATTTATGATTTTATCGCGAACCATAGAAAAGTTTTTATTATTCTGACTTTTTTCTTAACTCTGGGAGCAATAGTAAACTTAAGATTTATTTCTGTAGATAATAATGTTGGGACGATGCTTCCCGAGGATAAGGATATTGAGCGCAGTTTAGGATTCCTGCAGGAGGAAGGTTTTTCCGGCAAAGTGATCGTTTGGCTTAAATTAAATTCGCCTAATCACACAACAGGCGATTTAATCAAGGCTGCCCGTAAATTAAGCTCGTCTTTAGAGCCGCCTTTAGTAACAAAAGTAACTAGCGGCTCCGGCGAAAGCGATTTGCTTAGCGAAACACATCTTTTATCAAAATACGCCGGACAGATTATTACGCCTGAGAGTTTCATTGGGATTGAGCAGAGTATTGACCCTCAGGCAATAAAGGCGAAACTGAAAAACATGTACCAGCAGGCGCTTACCCCGGCAAGCGCTTTTACTATGCCTTTTATTCGCGGCGACCCTTTAGGAATAAATAGAGAATTGTTTTCTAGTATTAAAAGGTTATCAGAGAATTTAGGCTATAAAGTATCAATTGAAGACGGCCACTTTATAAGTCCTAACGGTAGAAACACTATGTTGATTATAGATACGCCAATAGAAGTTACCGATGGTTTTGGTTCACGTAAGCTCATCAATTATCTTAATGAAAAACTTAATGTTTTACCCGAATTTATTTCTGCTGAGATCATCGCTGCCCATTTACACGCAGTAAGCAATGAAGATGTTATAAAAAAAGATATCCGTCTCACAATTACTATCGCGGGAATTTTATTCTTGCTGTTATTTCTGTTTATTTTTCGCGATATAAGAACAGGTATCGTATTTATTCTTCCACTTGCTTCTATAGTTGTT
>JAHJHM010000215.1 GCA_018823915.1 Candidatus Omnitrophota bacterium | reverse complement strand
CAACTTATTTTATTTATTTCTTATCTGATTAGATCGCCTTAGCGACTTTTCAATTCAACTACGCCTTCTCCCACCGGCTCTGATTCTAAATATTTCCGTATAATTTTCGTAAATATTTCACCATATTGAATAAGCTTTGCTTCTCCTACCCCAAAAATAGTAGAAAATCCATCTTCGGAAACAGGCTTAACTCTTGCCATGTCTTTTAATGTTTTATCACCAAATATAATGTAAGCGGGAACGTTTTTCTCCTCAGCCAATTGACGGCGTTTAGCGCGTAATATTTGAAGTAGCTCCTCATCAATACCTTCCCAATCAACATCGCGCCGCACTTTACGCTTCTTCTCAACTTCCTTCTTTTTTTGAATCGTAATGGGCTTAGCAAGCTTAGGAACTATGTCACCACTAAACACTTTGTGTCCTGAATCAGTAATAAACAAAGTCTTAAATTCCAACTCCCGGTCAAGAAATCCCTGCTCAAGTAATTGCTCAACCATATTGCGGATGAATACTTTTGTTTCGCTCTGTAGAGAAGAAAACGCAGGAAGTCGTTCGTGTTTCCACCGCTCAATGTTATAGGTCAAATTACCTTTTAAAATATCTACAACATGACTAGCTCCGAATTTCTCTCTTACCTGTTTCACACAAGACAATATGTTCTGAGCTATGATTAAAGGCTCGGAAAGCTCTTCGAATTCTCCCAAGCAATAATCACAAGCCTTACAATCTTCATTTTGATAAGCTTGATTAAAATAATTAACCAAATAACGGTGCCGGCAGCCGAGCCGGCCGCAAAAATTATACATTGCGGTAAGTTTATCCCTCGTTACTTTTCCCTGAGTTGAATATCCCAATAGATACTCCCAGGTTCGATAATCACTGCCGGAATACAACATATAACAATCAGCCGGCAGGCCGTCACGTCCAGCCCGACCGGTTTCCTGCTGATAATGCTCTATAGATTTAGGCATAGCCGCGTGGATAATGTAACGAATATTAGAACGGTCAATACCCATGCCAAAGGCGATTGTGGCTACAATAAGAGACACTTTTTCCGCGGAGAACGCATCCTGATTCCTCTTGCGAATTTCATTAGGCATTCCGGCGTGATAGGGCAAATTTTGATATCCTAAACTGTTTAATTTTTCTGAAATTTTATCTACATCAACCCGGCGTAAACAATAAACGATTCCTGCTTCATCAGGGCGCTTTTTAATTACATCTACTATGTATGGAATTAGATTACCTGAACGCCGTAGCGCGCGGTAAGTTAAGTTCGGCCGATCTACGCTACCAATATAAAAATGCGGCGATTCAAGCTTTAACTGCTTGATGATATCTTCCTGAACCTGACTAGTAGCCGTAGCAGTAAAGGCGTGAACACAAACCCCCTCAAACTCATCTTTAATTATTCCCAGCCCCCGATAGTCCTCTCGAAAATCATGACCCCAGTGACTTATACAATGCGCCTCATCAATGACGAAGAATGACAGCTTCACTCCTCTTAGAAATTCTCTCATCGATTCTGAACTAAGTCTTTCAGGAGCTAAATATAGAAGTTTCAAATTGCCGGATTTTATCCGGTGCATAACTCCAGCCTTATCGTCGGAACTAAGGCTTGAATTCAAACATTCCGCGGCAATCCCAATCTCCTTTAAATAATCTACCTGATCTTTCATCAATGATATTAAAGGAGAAACAATAACCGCCATTCCCTCACAAATCAAAGCCGGAACTTGAAAGCAAATAGATTTACCTCCGCCAGTGGGAAGCACGGTAAGAGTATCTTTGGAATCCAATATCGACGATATCGCTTCTTCCTGAAATGGCCGAAAACTTTCATACCCCCAATATTCGGATAATACGTTTTGAATTGTATTCCCCATTTATTGTATCCCTGGCTTCCTATATCAGCCTGTGAAGAAAGGTAATCATTTTTTTCTCTGCTACCTTTTTCCCCTCTGTTATTCTCTAAGCAACAACCTTATATACTTTATCATTAGTATGGAGAGGTTGGACAACTTTTATACCTACCTTATCTCCATCTTTTGCCTCAGTCACGATATCGAACTCTATCCGCATCGACTCGACCTCTTGAGAAAAATCCGCCTGCTTTCCTTTGATATGAATAGTGTCTCCTACGGCAAGCGCGCCGCTTAACTTGATCATTCCAACAGAAATCTTGCTAAAAAAATGGTCAACTACCCCAATCTCTTGCTCTTCCATATCTAACCTCCTTTTTTCCCATTATATCACAAAAAAAAGAAACCCTCGGATGAAATCAAAGGGACTTTTTTGTCTGGATAGCCCTTCTCTTCTCACCTAAAACTCTCTGTTGCTATGATTACTTAATCCTTAAGGGATTTGAATCTGGGTTGACGGCCGATGCGCGCTCTATCTGTTTCTTTCATCACTGCTTTCCTGATTCGTATATTAAGAGGAGTAATCTCAACCAGCTCATCGTCGTTAATAAACATAAGCGCAAATTCAAGAGTGATCTTGCGCGGAGGTGTTAAATGAATTGCCGTATCGCTTGTCACAGAGCGTACATTGGACTGCTTTTTTTTCTTCTAAGGACCTCAAGATGAAGTTCCCCTCTGCCTGATACTTTAAATCTTTCACCTTTATCAATTTCCTCAACCTTTATACCAACGTTTACCATCGCCTCATGCTCAAGATATTCGCGAATATGACGCGATGTCAAGAATACGCCTCCATCTTTACCTGCAAGCGGACTCGTATTATGAGAAAAAATCATCGACATTGTTGGTTCATCGATCTTAATAGCAGGCAATGCTTTAGGGTTATTAACGTCGGCGAGTGTTTCGCCGATCGCCACGCCTTCGATGCCGGTTATCATGACAATATCTCCCGCCATGGCTTCAGTTACACCTACTGGGGCTAAACCTTTGTACTTCATGATCTTGGTTACTTTAGCTGTTGTAGTCGTGCCGTCACGCCTTACATTGATAACAAGAATTGACTTTAAATGCAATTCGAGCGACTTTTTCAGTACAAATTTTGTCTGGGGCATGGGACCATCTACAGCATCAACAAGTAAAAGTACACCGTCAACCATTTCAAGAATGCGTTCCACTTCGCTTCCAAAATCCGTATGCCCAGGAGTATCCACAATATTACATTGCACGCCTTTGTAGTTAAAAGATGCATTCTTTGAAAAAATCGTAATCCCCCTCTCTTTCTCTAGAGGGGTTGAATCCATAATAGCCGTTTCGCCTTCATCAAACTTATAGGCTCCTGTATATTTGAGCAGCGCATCTACCAGCGTTGTTTTCCCATAATCAACATGTGCGACTATCGCAATATTGCGCACATCTTTTCTTCTTTTTTGATTCGGCATTATATTTAACCTTTTTTTGTCGAAACCATAATTTGTCACAGTAAATGTCACAGTAGTGTCACAGTAAGCTATTTCTTACCCTTGAGCAGTTTTTTATCCTGCGGGGCTTTTAGATAGTTTTTCTTGCTGGCGACTTTTTTACCGCTTTTATTCTCTAAATCTTTGCGAGCTTTTCCCGCAACACTTCCACCTTGTCTGGCAGATTCTTTATTTTCCCATAATCCTTGAGCGTTTTTATTACAGGCAATCTCTTTGGTAGCCAACTCGGGATCCTCAATTTCCTTAATCCGCTCATATCCAACCCTTGCCAACCAACGCTTAAAAGGTTCAGCCTTAGGAGAAGGAATTGACTGAATTATACGGAAAATTCTATTGTATATCTTGGCCTAAATGTCCCTGTTGTTACTTTGATGCTTTTTATACTGTCAACTCGATAACTTCGCGGTTGGCCTGTCTGTGCTTTCACAGCATGTAAAACTAATTTTCCTTCTTGTGTGCGGCGCAATGAGTACGGTTCAATAACAGGATTGCTATATTCTCCGTTCTCTTTACTGTATCCTAATTCAACACATAGATGGTTAACTGCCGCAAAACGAATTGATTCTAAAGGAACACCTAATCCCCATTGCCATATAGTAGGCGGAGGCGCCCACATTAAATCCTCACCTTTATCAATTCCAATTGATGATAATTCAGCTGGCTCTGCGACGCCCTCTAACCAATTAAAAATATTTGGCAATTCATTCCAAAAATCTTCAAAAGGCGGTAATGCCTGCAATTGATGTCCAAGCATATTTTTCCATTCACTAATTAGCTCAGCTTTGCTTTGGGCGCTTTGTATTGAATTAAGCGTAGGATATGGAACATTCTTGGATCTGCATTTTTCCTCTAAAACACTTTTGATCACATTTGGCGCTGATTGAAGATCACGCCTTCTAAAAAGAAGCACAATGTCATATAAATCTCTCGGCCTGCCTCTCTCGCCCATAGCACGAATCTTTTCAGCGAAAACTTCTTCAAACGCGCAACAGCTCACCTGCGCAGGATCAGGCAATACATCACTATAACCATGTGAAATATCTCTTAGAATTGTTGGCCGAACAACTTGTTCGACACCGCTTATGTCAAGTTTTATCCGTGAAGCAGAAGGAGCATTTCGAGGCCCACGATAATATGCCCTTCCTTGCGTACTATTAAACTTATCAAAGTACTTAAACTTAGGCAGAGCAACAGAAAAATCAATTCCGGATTCATCATGCACCTTCTCTAAAACACGCTTTATAATAGGCTCGAGGTCATCTGGGCTAGTTGGCCCTCCTGGTAAAACAGTAAAATCTAAATCTTCCGAGAAACGCCATGTTTCAACATAACATTTTTTTAGCGCCGTGCCCCCCTTAAATGCCCAAGTGTTTTTTAGATCCGGATCTGAGCCTAATCCCCACAAAAGCCAGCCAATCACATAATCCTTTTCGATTATATCTTCACGCAATCCCCATTCAATAACTAAATTTTTAATTTCTTGGTGATTTATCATTATTTAATCTCAGCGTTAACTCTCAAATTCCAACGTCTATTATACGTGCCTTTATTTTTTATTGACGGATCAAAAACGGAATAACCCCGGCTGATATTTTTCAAACATATTTTTATCAGTTCAGCAGCGGAAATATCCAAGCCCTCAAGTATAAAACCCAATCGCTTATATATAGTTTTATTACCTTTTCCCTTAATGCAATCTGTTAACTTTGCTTCATTCTTATTCTCAGAGCTAAAATAGTTTTCAATGATATCCGCCACATTGCGAATTCCTCCTCCCGCAGAAGGATCGTTCAAAATATCAACTATTGTCTGAGCAGGCTCTGAGATCTGTATTTTGACATTTTCGATCCACACTCCCTTAGTATGGTTTGATACATTTTCTCCAAGAAACTTTAAAACAAAATCTGTTCCCTGAATATTAATATTTTTACATCTAAATGGCCGTGAAGTAAAAACATATACACTATTGAAAATCTGTTCGGTAAGATCCCAATGTTCAGCGGCGCTCCATCCGCCAATATAACAGGGCGCAAAAACTCGATTCGCAACAATCCATGGATTTTCTTTGTATTCCTGTGGATTAACTGTTCCCAAAGGAACTGCAATATATAAGCCACGCTTTACCCTAGAAAGCCATCCTCGACGCGCAAAATATGATAGATATAACCGTGTATTTTTAATAGGCAAATCCATGATTTTCGCAGCATCTTTAACCGAAAAAATATTTTTACCAAATCGATTAAGTAACTCTAAAAGCTTTCTGTTTTTTTCGTTAATTCCAGCTATATTTTTCATTGGTATATTCAATATGTACTATTATCTACTAAATCAACAATTATGCATAAATGATATATCATAGCCTTGCCTTTGTCAAGCTTTTTCTTTATACTGATACATCTAAAATGCAGCATAATCCATATAGTGTATAATTCTACATATAGAGTGTACGGAGCCACTATTTGAATCTTCTCTCAGCGCCGGGAAATCACAGTACCCACAGGGCAGGCTTCGCTCTCGGTCGGCTTCTACTTCGACGGAGTTTATCCTGAGCGTAGCCGAATCAGTATCCGCTACGCCCTTTATGCGCCTACCCTATTAGAAAGCACCTATATAAAAAATTTCCCCCCTTTGCCAAGGCTTCGGTAGGTAAATATTCACTGAACACCGTCCAAATTCTTTTGAATATCCAGTGAATATTCAGTGCAAATTGCAAATTGCAAATTGTAAATTGTAAAAGTTAGAATTAAACACTTGCACACAAAACTCATATCTCTTACCTTTGCATT
>JAHJHM010000214.1 GCA_018823915.1 Candidatus Omnitrophota bacterium | reverse complement strand
CGGTTTATAAAAAAGAATTGTGTTTTTTTGAAGGTGATTGCGTGCGGGTTTGCCCGGTTGATGCCTGGAAGGTAAACCGTGTTGGTTATACGGTATTTTTAGGAGGCAAGGTAGGGCGGTTTCCTATGCTGGGATATAAAATAGCCGAGTTTGTGACGGAAGAGGATATATTTACTATAACTGAGAAGGCAATAGCGTGTTACAACAGGATAGCTGAAAAAGGACAAAGATTCGGCGAGGCGATAAACAAAGTGGGGATAGAGGAAGTCAAAAAACAAATTCTATGGACGAAATAAATATTGATCAAACCTTGGATTTAAAAGGTGTTTCTTGCCCGATGAATTTTGTTAAGACAAAGTTAAAACTTGAAGAAATGGCAAACAATGAGGTTTTAGAAGTTATTTTAGATGACGGTGACCCGATTAAGAATGTTACTGGCAGTGTAAAGGAAGAAGGACATCAGATCCTTAAAGTAGAAAAGACAGATGGATGTTGGAGGATATTGGTTAGAAAATGTTTATAGTTTATGGTGTATAGTTTATAGTAAAAATAGCTAACAATAAAACAATATACACTATAAAAACAGGAGTTAATATGAGCTATGTAAAAGGATTAAAGTGTAGAGAATGCGGGAGAAAATATCCTAAAGAGCCTCTCTATTTATGTGAATACTGTTTTGGCCCGCTTGAGGTTGATTATGATTATGAAAAGATAAAAAAGAAACTGACTAAAGCGGCAATCGAATCCCGGCCCAAAAACCTCTGGCGGTACAGAGAGCTTATGCCTATAGATGGAAATCCTATAAGTGGGTTAGATTCCGGATTTACGCCTTTAATAAGAGCTAAAAATTTAGAGAAAGCATTGGGAGTAAAAGAGCTCTACGTTAAGGATGATTCGGTAAATCACCCCACCCTTTCTTTTAAAGATCGGGTTGTTGCTGTCGCGTTGTCTAAAGCAAAGGAATTTGGTTTTGATACCGTAGCCTGCGCTTCAACGGGCAATTTAGCCAATTCTGTTTCCGCGCAATCAGCGATAGCAGGCTTTAAAAGATATATCTTTATTCCTGCTGATCTTGAATCAGGAAAAGTAGTGGGAACTCTAGTTTATGATCCTATCTTAGTAGCGGTTGAAGGAAATTATGACCAGGTAAATAGATTATGTTCAGAAATTGCTACCAAGTATAAGTGGGCGTTTGTCAATATTAATATAAGGCCTTATTATGCCGAAGGTTCAAAAACATATGGGTATGAAATCGCGGAACAATTAGGCTGGAAAACTCCTAAGCACATTATTTCTCCTTGCGCGGGAGGCTCTCTCATTACTAAAATTCTGAAAGGGTTAAAAGAATTTCAGTTACTTGGCTTAATTAACAATCAGCCATCAACCATAAACCATAAACTATCAACTAAGATATATGCCGCTCAAGCTACAGGATGTTGTCCAATAGTTACAGCAATAAAAGAGAATTCTGACATTATAAAACCAGTAAAACCAAATACAATCGCTAAATCTCTTGCCATAGGTAATCCGGCAGACGGGATATATGCTGCTGCAACAGTAAAAGAATCCGGCGGCTGGGCTGAGGATGTATCTGATGAGGAAATTGTGGAAGCAATAAAGCTATTGGCGCAAACCGAAGGAATATTTACTGAAACAGCAGGTGGAGTTACTTTAGGTGTAACAAAAAAACTCATTGAGCAAGGTAAAATCCCTAAAGATGAGTCAATTGTCGTGTGTATTACAGGTAATGGCTTAAAGACCCAGGAAGCTATTGTAGAAAAAATAGGCAAGCCGATAAAAATAAAACCCAGTTTGGAGGCGTTTGAAAATTCTGTGAGTTATAAGCTATAACTGAACAATAGTAAATATAAGAACATTAGATACTAAATACGTTTTACGATTCACGAAATACGCTTCACGAATTAAATCCCTCGCGCCTAAATATCTGAAAAATCTCTTGCGACATTTTTCAGAAGCGCTTCGGGATCAATTCGACTAGGCATTTTTTAGTAAAAAAATGCAAGTCTCATTGAGGAGGTTAGAAAAATGGCAATTAATGTTAGAGTTCCGGCTCCTTTGCGGAAATTAACTAAGAATCAGGCGGAGATTCAGGCGAATGGCACAAACATAAAAGAGCTAATTGAAGATCTGGAGAAAAACTTTCCCGGGATTAAAGAAAGAATTTGCGATGAAACAGGTAAGGTTCGCAAATTTATCAACATCTACGTAAACGAAGAGGATGTGCGTTTCCTGCAGCAAGATGAAACTTCATTGAAAGATGGCGATGAGGTATCTATTATACCAGCTATCGCTGGTGGCTGATAGTTTATAGTTGATAGTTTATAGCCATAAACCATACACCATAAGCTATAAACAGGAGGATGATTGGAATGAACTTAACCGAAGAGCAAATCGAAAGATATAGCCGGCAGATACTTCTGCCTAATGTAGGAGGAAAAGGCCAGGAGAAGCTGCTTAATGCTAAAGTTTTAATCATTGGCGCCGGTGGTTTAGGTTCACCATGCGCTTTGTATCTAGCTTCTGCAGGTATTGGAAAAATTGGCATTGTTGATTTTGATAATGTGGAACTTAATAATCTTCAAAGACAAGTTCTTCATTCCACAAAAGACGTAGGAACTCCAAAAGTGGAGTCCGCTAAAAAGACACTTAAATCCATTAATCCTGACTTACAACTTATAACTTATAACTTACGCCTTACCTCGGAGAATATCTCCGAGGTAATTAAGGACTATGACATTATTGTTGACGGTTCAGATAATTTTCCTACACGCTATTTGGTAAATGATGCCTGTGTTTTATCAGCTAAACCACTTTCTCATGGCGGGATATTCAGATTTGACGGCCAGGCAATCACAATTATACCCGGTGAGAGCGCTTGTTACAGGTGTCTTTTCCCTGAACCGCCGCCACCCGGACTTGTACCAAGTTGCCAGGAGGCAGGTATTTTAGGGGCAGTCGCGGGAATAATCGGCACAATTCAGGCGAATGAGGTCTTAAAATATATTTTAGAAATAGGAAATCTTCTAACAGGCAAACTCTTGGTATTTAATGCTTTAGATTCTTCTTTTCGACAGGTAAAAGTCCCCAAAGACCCAAAATGCCCAATCTGCGGAGAAAATCCAACAGTTACAAAACTAATTGATTATGAACAGTTTTGCAATATTAGTTGATAGTTGATGGTGTATAGTTTATGGCTACAATTGGCTAATAGTTTATGGTGTATTGTTTATGGTTAATTATTATTTTCTTTGCTATAAGCCATAAACCATAAGCTATAAACAAAGTTTGACTATAAACTATCAGCTATAAACCATAAACTAAATTTGGAGGTGATTGTATGGCAAAGAAGATGGTACATTTAATATTTCCCCAGAAGTTGATTAAAGAGCCTGCGATTTATACTATGGCAAAGAAGTACAATGTAATACCGAATATCCGCAGAGCAAAGGTTACAGAAAAGATAGGAGAGGTTACTCTGGAATTAAGCGGCACAAAGGAGAATTTGGAAAAGGGAAGAAAATATTTGGAACGACAAGGAATAAAGGTTGAACCGGTAGTTGGAGATATTATAGAATAGTTTCCCTAAAGGGTGGATCTGGAGTCGAAAAACAAAACAAGCTTGATGAAGTTATGGATTTAATTAAGAAATTCAGGAAAGGTTTGTAGTTGGAGATGACGCGAATGTTTTATCGATATACAATAACAGGGTTAATTTTTATTATATTTATTTGCCTGCAAATAAATCCTACCTATACTAAAAGCAGGATCTCCGAGAGAAATAAGCAGATACGGCAAAAGGAAGCGCTTATTTTAGAAAGGCAAAAAAAAGCTAAACCGATTGTTATCTCCGAAAAATCTACCATAGAGGATTATATAAAAATCGGGCTGGAACGTAACCCAGGGCTTCGGGCGGCATTTTATGAATGGAAATCCGCTTTTAAAAAGATTGCCCAGGTTTTTTCTCTTCCTGATCCTCAATTTACTTACACTGATTATATAAAGGAAGTAGAAACCCGCGTAGGGCCTCAGCAAAAGGCTTTTTCAATACAGCAGAAATTCCCTTTTCCCGATAAGCTTTGGATTAGGAAGAATAAAGCCTTTAAGGCTTCGGAGATAGCTTACCATAATTTTACCAAAAAGAGCCTTGACTTAATCTATGAAATTACTGAGGTTTATTACGAATACGCCTATCTTTCTAAAGCGATTGCCTTGACCGAAGAAAATATGAAGCTCTTAGGTAATTTTGAAAGTGTTGCTCAGGCTAAGTATCGGTCGGGATTGGCCAAAAATCAGGATTTATTGAAAGTACAGGTTGAATTAGGCAAACTTGAAAATGATTTATATAGCTTAGAGGATTTAAGAACGGCTTTAGTGGCACGCCTAAACGCTCTTTTAAATTTACCCCAGGGCAATCTCTTGCCTTGGCCTAATGAGTCATTAGAAGAAATTACCTTAGATGATAAGCACGCGGATGTCAATATTCTTTTTGATTCTTTAAACAAAGATAATCCGCAATTGCTTGCTCTTTCCCAAAATATAAAGAAGAACGAAGATGGTTTAAAACTCGCGAAAAGAGAATTCTTTCCCGATTTTACTCTGGGCCTTACCCAAATAGATACTGCCGACGTGCTTAACCCATCTTCTCCTGATAGCGGTAAAGACCCTTTAATGGTGATGTTCAGTGTGAATGTACCGATATGGATTTGGCGGTTAAATGCCGGAGTGGCTGAGGCGCGT
>JAHJHM010000024.1 GCA_018823915.1 Candidatus Omnitrophota bacterium | reverse complement strand
TTGACCTGAGAATCAGTGAAATTTTTGTGTAGCTGCGCCATAATTCAACCTCCTTTTAAGGTAAATTATAGCGCAGCCAGGGTGTGCACTTTTAAAACTTAAATGCCTTTAAAACTGTGCACTTTTAATTTTTAAATGACATATTTTTTTATTTTCTTGATTATTTTGGTATTGATGTTGTCTGCTGTGTGGTTTTTATCTCCGCTTGAGGCGCATCAATTTTTAAAAACCCATCTTTATGCCTGCGGGTGTTGGTTTAGCAATGATTGCCCCGGGCATATCGCCCCTTCCAGTCTAAATTTTTTCAGGGCGGTTTACTATGATAACGCGATAAATTTTTATATCTTAATGACAATTTTTATTTTATTCATATCTGGTTTTGTGATACAGCGTAATTATAAATCATTAAAAGAGAAAAATTATTTGATATATTTTTTAATAACTATTTACTGTTTAATCCTGCCCAGGTTAAAGGATTATTCTTTAGTCATTTTATTACCGGCGGCATATTTTCTCCCGGGTTATTTTTATAAGAAGAAAAAATATGTGATTGTGGCATTTTTTATTTTTCTATTTTTCTTGCTATCCCCGCATCCTCTTTTTCCGCTTGAATATTTAAATAATTTTAACCATTTAAATTTAATATCCCTAATACTTAAGCCTTTTCCTGCTGGATTTCAACAAATCATAAAAGATTATCACATCTTGCTTAGTTGCTATGTCTTATGGGCGAGTTATATTTTTATAATTTTTAAGGAAAGAAAAAAGACTGATGTCATTACGTGATTTTACTTCTTGGCAATATTGAGGTAGGCGAAAGAATATGAAAATAGGATTAGCTTTGAGTTCCCTTAACAGATGGAATTGCTTTTTTCTGCTATTTTTTATAATCATTACTTTCTTTTCATTTTTAAATATAGAACAAAGCTACTCGCCTTTGAAATATAACGAGTATTTTGGCTTGGATAAGCTGATAAGTTACTATGCAGAATTTCAGATAGATTTTAAAAATTTCCTGAGAAACACTCTTGCTTTCCATGAAGGCTATTCGGCGTATTCAAGATATAGTTTTTATGTCTTATTGCCTCAATTTGTTGGGGTTAAATTATTAGGAGGACTTAGTTATAGCAATCTCTATCGAGTTTCAGTCTTTTTTGGCTTGGTTTCAATCGTTGTGCTTTATTTATTTCTTAAAAAATATTGGAATTACAAGGTAGCTTTCTTCAGTTGTTTTTTTTATGGCTGTTCACCTTGGTTTCAAGAGTTATTCCGTTCGAGTAATTACCAAGGCCTTAGTGTATTCCTTGCCATGGTAATTTTATTCTTAAGTTTTAGATTGATGGCAACAAAGGGTACGTTGCAAATCGTTTTAGCATTTATTTTGGGAGTAACAATAGGTATTGGCTATTATTATTATGCGGTGTTACGAGTATTGATTTTATTAGGTGGACTTTTCATTTGGAGAAATCAAAAAAATAGATTTAAAATAGTTCTTTTTTATTTTTTGGGAATAGTATTAATTTTATCTCCCGGTATTTATTTAAAATTGCAACAAGGAGGAGTATTTTTTGCTGGTTATGAAACTTGTTTAGGAGATAAAAATCCTTGGGTTAGTATGGCAATGCGAATTTTTGGGACAATGCGTCAAATTTTTGCTAAGAATGTTGTACAGGGTGGCCCAGAGGGTTTAGCCTTTCATTCCAGATTGTTGGATCCTTGGCTCGGTTTTCCATTTATTCTGGGTATATGGTGTTTTATAACAAAAAGAAGAAAAGGCCAGAATGGATTATTCAATCTTTTCTTTTTATTGTTAATGATGCCTATTTTAATCATGAGTCACTGCCAAGTACGTCGATTGGTGTTATTGATTATTCCCCTCTATGTATATACAGGAGGAGGAGTTTCTTGTATTTATACTTTTTTGCAAAAAATTAAAGACTTTAAATCCAAAAAAATGGGCTATTTTTTACAGATTTTATTTGTTTTTTTAGTGATTTTTATTGGTTTAAAACAACTTGTTTATAGTAAGCAGTATATTCTTGAGAATGAAAGAACACTGGGTTTTTTAAGAGTCGGACAAGAGATAAAGAGACAGAATATTCAAGGAGAGTTGTTGGTGTTAAAGAGAGATTCTAGTTCATTAATTTACGAGATTAAAGATGAAGTATTTATAATATTGGAAAATTATAAAAAATATTCGACTGGGGAGTTAAAGATAGAGGCTGCAAATTTTAATGAAATGAAGCAACGTTTATTAAAAGGTGATGTTTCGAGTATCTTTTTGGTTGTAACACCTTTCTTTGAAGATGATATTGTTGGAAATTGGATTAGGGAGAAAGGCTTCCATATTTATCAAAAAGCTAAAGTTCTTACCCCTCCAGTTTTAATAGTAACGCGAGAAACAAAAAATCCATATTTTGAGTTGTTACTTATTGAAGGTACAAAAGGTAAATAAATGAGAGTAGCACTAATTTTTAACCCTTTTAAATATAAAGTTCATGAGGAGAATTTAAAGGTTGTTCAAAAGTACTTTGGGATGTTTCCGCCGTTGAGTTTAGCCTGGGTAGCGGCTATCGCAGAACGTGCCGGGCACGAAGTTATTATTATTGATGCTCGGACGCTTGATTCAAGTAAAGAAGATGTGTTGGATAGATTGAAAGAATTTAAACCGGATATCCTGGGATTTATGATGACTACTTATATGTTTCCCGAGACTTTGGAGTGGATAAAGTTTCTTAAAAAAAATCTTGATATTCCTGTATTGATTGGCGGGTATAATTTAAGAGTTTATCCTCGGGAGTCATTATCTCATCCCCAGATAGATTTTGGCTGTTTAAAACAGGCGATTAATACTGTGCCGCAGTTATTAACTGAGTTAGAGAGCGGGAGGAGAAATTTTAGTGAGGTAGTAGGATTGATATATAAAGAAAACGGTCAGGTTAAGATTAATCCTCCCGACCCGGAACCAATTGATTTTAATTCTTTTCCTCATCCGTCCCGCCATCTTCTTCCCAACCATTTATATGCGGAATTTCCTACTCAAAGGAAGAATTTTACCGTAATGGTAACCAGCTTAGGGTGTCCGTATCAGTGCGGTTTTTGTGAAGCAGGAGGGACGCTTTATTCTCCCCGAACTCCTCAGGTAGTGGTTGATGAGATGCAGGAATGCTACACCAAATATAATATTAGAGAGATAGATATTTTTGATTATGAATTTACAGCAATAAGGAAAAGAGTGGAGGAGATTTGTAATAAGATAATAGAAAAAGGCTTAGATATTGATTGGGCTTGCCGTTCGCGGATAGATGGAGTTGATGGCAAGTTATTAGATAAGATGAAGCAAGCCGGCTGCCGCCGGATATATTTTGGCATTGAGTCAGGCTGTCAGGAAATACTTGATAAGGTAAATAAGGGGATAACCTTAAAACAGATTAGAGAAATCATTCATTTGACCAAATCTAAAGGTATTCAGGCCTTGGGGTTTTTCTTGGTGGGAGCTCCCGGTGAAACTATGAATACGTTTAAACAGACGTTTGAATTTGCTAAAGAATTAGATTTAGATTATGTCCAATTTTCCAAGTGTTTAGCTAAGCCTCTTACTCCTTTATGGAAAGAGATGGTTGAGAAAACAGGTAAAGATTACTGGCAAAATTGGGTTTTAGGAAAAGAAACCGACCGCCAGCTACCACGGCCCTGGACAGAACTTTCTAACAACCAGATTCATTGTTTAGCTAAGTGGGCTTATGTAAGATATTATCTTCACCCGGTTAAGCTGCTTAAATCTATCTTAACAGTGCGTTCTTGGGGGGAATTTAAGAGGAAATTCTTTGCTTTTTCTGATATGTTGTTTAGACAAGAAAATAGGCCGGTGGAAGACAAAAAGTTTAAGGCATATAGTGGATATTAGGGGCAACCCGAGAAATTCTAAACTTGACTTTTAAAATACTCGGGCTAGAATGGAAAAAGGATAAAGCTTGACATTTGCAGAATATTTGGATAATATAACAATATCACTAGTGAAATTTATCAAATCAGTTCAATATTATGTATATAAAGCGTAAGATCCTGGATTATCTAAAAAACACACTTAAAAAAGAACCGGCAATTATTTTAATCGGCACCCGCCAGGTAGGCAAGACTACCTTAATAAAGAAGATGGAAGACGACCTGAGGAAAGAATCTAAAAGTACCCTTTATTTTAACTTAGAACTGCCTTCATCTTTGGAGTTATTTTCTGCTGGAGTGGAAGGTTTTCTGGAATATCTCAAAGCCCAGGGAATATCTCTTAATAGCTCATTTTCAGAATATATATATATTTTTATTGATGAGTTCCAATATATTAATAATGCCGGTAAATTTCTTAAGGCCTTGATTGATAATTTTCAGCAAATAAAAATTGTTGCCTCAGGATCCTCTTCAGTAGAGATTCAGAAGAGCCTTAAAGAGTCATTGGTAGGAAGAAAAAGGATAATAAATAAATATTCCTTAGATTTTTTAGAATTCCTTTATTTTAATCAAATAAAAGAAGCGGAATATT
>JAHJHM010000023.1 GCA_018823915.1 Candidatus Omnitrophota bacterium | reverse complement strand
TTTAACTTTTGCAATTTTCAATTTGCATTTTGCACTGAATATTCAGAAAAAACAGACGTGGTTCACTGAATATTTACCTTAATTCATAACCCTAAGTTAAAAAAGAAAGAATTTACCCTAATTCTTAAAGAATACCTCAAGAGTAGCACTCTTTTTCTTCGTTTGGCAAGTTATGATTGTTTAGAAAAACATAACCTTATCCCCCAAGAGCAATTAAGCCAAATACCATTACCTTTATTAAGCCTTAAGGCGCTTAGGGAATTAGCGCAAAAAGCACGTTTTTCCCTGGATGAAGAGACAATATTTTTCTTTAACCTTCAGAAGCAGGAAAAAGAGGAACGAGAGGCGCTTTGGGAAACTTTTATTAGTAGATATGAATTAGTGACAAAGGTTTCTTTACCTACCCCCAGGGATCCTTTTGTTGAACTAAGGGAGAAATTTGACTGGAGATGGGGGAAGAGATTTTATAATGCTTTTGCTTTAAGAAAGAAGCAAACCGAACAGGATTATTGGAGAAGAGAGCTCCCCGGCAGCAGAAGAGGGCGGGCGTTAATAAGAGAGTATGAAAAAATCAAAGATAAGTTATGGCAGGAATGGGGGAGGGAACCAGCTGAGAGTGAAATTGCCCAAGAAATGGATATTACGCAAGAAGAATTGAGCAAGGTTAAGGTAAGGGAGCAAGGACAATCAGCTGCTTTCTTAGATAAAGATTTTGAGCCAAAACCAGGAAGAAATGAGATTTTACCGCAGCTAAAAGATAATGCCCCTGCTATTTTATCGCGGCTTATTCAAGAAGAGGAGTTTGGAGAAAAACTTAAAAAATTGCTGTCCAAACTTTCTCCGCGAGAAAAAGAGGTATTAAAGATGCTTGACAAGGGAAAGAAAGGAAAAGAGATAGCGGTGCTTTTTGCAGTTAACCCCTCGATGATTTCCCATCATATTACCGTTATATTAAAAAAGGCGGAAAGATTAGGCATTGTTCCTCAAGGAACATCTCAAAGACAAAAATCAAGACTTTTTTCCCCTAAGACTATCCGCTGCGCTCAAGCCTATTTTTTGGGAGCAAAGAAGATGAAAGAGATTAGTGAGGAGGAAGGAATAGGTAAAGGCACTGTAGATGCTAATGTCTGCCGCCTCTTGCAAAGGCTTACAAGGGGATCGCTTTCTCCTTCAATGAGAGAAATTTTAGAAAGATGGGGGCATTCGACGCGGGCAGTAAGGGAGGAGATAGAAAAAACTCCTGTTTTAAAAGAAGAATTGAGCCGTCTTTTGGAAAATTTACCTGTTCTTACCTCTTGCGCTTTACGGCGCAATCTTAGTTTAAAATTCTATTTTGGCCTTGGAGATGAAAGCGCTCATTGCCAAGGTGCAACAGTATCTAAATACCACTTTGGCTTGTTTCGTTATGTGCATATCTTAAAGAAGCATTTTTCTATTAATTTGAAAGATGCGTTTGAGGAATATGATGATAGTCGTTATAAAGAAGGCCAGCCAATTGAAAATTATTTTACTCCTCAGCAGCTTAAGCAACTGGAGGAATTAATCGATAAACTTTTCCCCGCAGAGGGGAAGGATAAGTTAGAGCCGATTGTTGCTTCGCCATTTAGCTGCTCATCATCAGCTGTTTGTAACCGGAAGGATGAACTAATAGAGGAAATAGCAGTTCTTCAGGAAAAGCTGGTTAAGGCAATCAAGGAGGGCATGAGAGAAGAAGTTTGCACTCACGCAAATATTTTTAGAAGTATAGTAAACGATAATCAAAATTCACTCCCGGCAAGAAAACAGGCTCTTCATACCATAGGAAGAGGTTTAATCGAAGCAATAAGGGGAAAGAATGCTTTTATTATTCTTAAATGTCTTAAGCCCTTTGAAGCCATTTTTGATTTTAAGCTAAATCCAAAATCAATCAAGCAGGAAGCGTTTATTATTTTAGGAGAATCTTTGGCTGAAGCCGCAAGATTGGGCTTAGGAGATGGTTACACTATCGGGCTTTACATTGATGTTTTTAGTAATCACATTAACCGCAATCCTCATCTTGTTTCGGAAGAGATGGTTGTTTCTTGGTGGAAGATATCAGGTAAAGATTTAGGAAGAATTGAGGGATATCAACACTTAGATAATGTCCTTAAGCTGAAAGTTTTACTAACCTATTTAAAATATAAATCACTGGCCAGGGATAGCAAGGTTAAGGAATTCGTAAAAGGTATATTAGATAAAATCGGCAGCCAAAAAGCTAAGATTGTTTTGATGATGGCAGGTGCAGAAGGATTTGAGCCAATATTTCAGGCGGCCATTGAAGAAAGAGAATTGAAGGGTATTGACATTGTCAAATTATATTCTACTTCTCAAATAATGGATAGGATAGAAGAAAATAAGTACGGTTTTTCTTATGAAGATGTAGTAGAGAGTCTTTTTGGGCAAGAAGGACTATTTAAACTTAATAAGGGCAGGGTATTTTTTATTGATGAGATAGACGGTGCGATTGATAGAGAAGTAGAAAAAATATACAACAAATTCAAAAGTGATGAGGTAGAAGTAAATGCTTGGAATTTTCCCAATGATGAGAAAGGGAGTATGTTTTGCCCCGCACCTCATGAATACAAAGGTCTAGAGGCGATAGAAATGGATGAACAGGGGAACTATCGTCTTATATTTGAAAAAAACGATCCAGAAAGAAAAATTTTACATCATGCTGTTATGCTTGCTCTTAGGAAAGGCGCCGAGGAAGTTTTTAAGGGCGAAGCTTCCAGCTCAATTCTATCAGGATCAAGGATTAAGCATTCAGTATTCAGCATGCAAAATACGAAATGCGATTCACGAACAACGATTCACGAACAACGAAGAATTGCCGCTTCGGGGGTGGAGAGTTTGGATTATCTAGAAAAGACTAGATGTGGTTGGAGTAATCGTGTAACCTCAGGAGCTAGTCCTTTAATTTGCACTTGTACAATAGGTTGTCCTTCTCTTTCAGCCTTTTCTGCTAAAGAAAGGTTATATTTGGATAGTTCAGGGTTAGATTCATCGACAAATACGATTACTGCCTCAGGAGAAATTTTTTCTGCCAGCTCAGGATTATCTAACAAATATTTCCCGAATTCTGTGCTTAGTTCAATATTTTTTCTTATCAATTCTTCTTCACTCATTTTCTACCTCCTTCAGAAACTGCTCTCTATATGTTCTCCAGTTAACTTTGAGTTCTCTATCCGAAAAAGTAAGCGCTTCTTTGAAATCAGAGACGTAAAGGGGAATCTTTTCTTGGGCTCCATCAGCATGAATGATATCTTTATGGGTAAACCCATGGGCAGTATCATATCTTACCATTGGTTGCCACCTATTCTTTACATATATCTCCAATTGTACGGTAAAACCGGTAACTTTATTTTTCCAATGAGCGTGAATGTGCCGCAATTGAATATCATTAGTCAAGGGAATGATATATTCAACTTTTTTAATCATAAGTTAAATATAGCTAATTTTAAAGAAAAAGTCAAGACAATCTTATTCTATGCCGCCTCGCCGCTGGAAATAAATACGGGGGTTGTCCACATCTCCCTCGAAGCAGTAAAATGCGATGATCCAGAGGATATTTTTAGTGAAAGAAAAGGGGTCAGACCCCTTTTACGTATAGATGAATTCCTTGAAGGCATAACGGAGAAAATCTACAGCGCATTTGAAGAATTATCAAAAAGACAAGTAATCAAGGCGCTTCAAGAATTAGGCTATTTTTCTTTAAGACAGAAAGAAACAATTGCCGCCTCGCCAATGAAAAATAAGGTTTCCTCTGCTTTATCGGCGTATCAATTTTCAGAAGAAATTCGTTTAGTTTTCCTTCGTCGAAATGTTGAAACTTATAGAATGTTAGAGAGGATTGAGGCGATCCATTTTGGATACAAGGGAGCACTTTGTGAAAAAATAAAAATACTAAACGAAAAAGGTGTTCAGCCTGTAAAAATATTGGATGTTGGAGCAGGGAAGGGGAAATTTTTAACAGGGCTTAATAAGGAAGCTGAAAGAAGGAATTTAAAGATTAAAACCTATGCCCTTGAAGTTAAAAGTCACAATTTATTAAGAGAAAAAAATTCAAGGATAATTTGGGAGGAGAGTAGATGGGAGGAGAGTAGAATAACAGGCTATTTACCTAAAAAATGGCAAGGTAAATTTGATATTGTGCTAGGAACTTACGTTTTAGAGTATATCTACGACCCTTTAAGAATGATAGAAGAGATATATTGTGCTTTAAGGCCGGAGGGAGAAGTCTACCTTTCGTTAAATTTATTGAACGAAGATAGATATAAAGAATGCCAAGAAGATATTAAGAAAAGCTGGGCGAGTGAGCAGTGTGGAATCTATAAGCAGCGGGGAAAGCTTTATTTTGAAAATATAAGTTTTTTTACTGAGATTAGCCGGCTGAAAAAAATAGGATATAGTATAGGTTTTTGTATAAAAAAGGGTAGTATGGGTAAAGTTGTCCCAGAAGAAGTAGATCAGAATTTATGGGATTTATTTCAACTAAAGGGAAAGCAGGCTTTGGAAACGCTTTGGAGACAGCTTGCTCGTCTCAACCTGTTTAATTTATTTGCTTCTAATTGGGGCTGCGATTATATGATTAGAGAAAAGAAAAATGGTAAATGGGAAATATTTAGCATTGATGCCGGAGGAAGCTTTAACTTTAAGACGTTTGAGCGGTTTAAGGAACAGCCTTCCCATCTATTGAAAGTTGGGGCATCTTATTACCTTGATTGTTGCCCCGAAGTTTTGATAAATATCGCTGATTTACATAGGGATGTGATTGAGAAAGTTATTCATGGCCTATTTACCGAAGAGTTGATGGATTGGATTGGGCAAAAATATCCCCGTCTATACGCATCTGGGATTAATCAAGACATTAGATTATTTATCTATAACTCTCAAGCCCTGGTTAATGAGGTATTAGCAAATGAAATTATTCAGGCAAGAAAACTTGTTTCCAGCCCAATTTTTTTTCAAGGATTAGGGATTAAGGAGAAAGGATTAAGTATCCAGTATTCAGAATTTAGTAGTAAGGATCCAAGATTAGAGATTAAGAATTCAGAATTAAATAGAAGGTTGCGGCGGGCCGAAGTGCGTTTCGGCACGCAGGCGTGGCTGGTTTGGGGCCTGGCTCCTGCCGCACCCCCTATTTTCTTATTTTATATTTTCATTGTCAACAATGTCAGTTTAAGACGGTTGGGTAGTTTGCGTTGGGCTAAAACTGGCCCGCCTTCTATCAGCCGTCAATCCCCAGCCTTTAGTCCTCAGGTAGTTGTTCCCTTCTTTTTACTATCAACTATCCCAGCCCGAGGCTGGTTCGCCTCTGGAGGAAACCATCAACTATTAGCTATTAAATCTGCCGCCTCGCCGGTGGAGGCCGATCTTCATATTCATACTATTTATTCCGATGGGGGTGCAATTTCCTTGGGAGATAGTAACGGCCGCTATGAGAAAGGGCTTAAAAGCCATAGCTATTACTGATCACGATATTTTTGAGGGCATTGAAGAGGCATTAGAAGCAAGAAGAGGTTTTTCATTAGAAATAATTCCCGGAATCGAGTGGAGCACAAATGAGAAAGGGGTGGAGATATTATGTTATTTTCCTGATACAGAAAAGTTCCTTGCTGATTACAAAGCAGGAAAGTTTAATAGCCGGTTAATTCCCCTCACTCAGGCCAGAGAAAAACGTATGGCCGAGATGATTAAGAAAGCTCAAGAACTCGGTGCTTTTAGGAATGAGGGAATAATCGTCCCTCACATAGAAGAGTTTAAAGAGGAAGTCGCAGAAATAACTCCTTTCCGTTATTGGTTTATTCCCGGCGCTCTTAGTGTATATCTTTGGAAAAAATATAAAGATAATTTCAACCGATTGGGTTGTAAAAGCCCCAATGATGTGTATAACCGGTATTTAATTGGCCAGGGGCTTCTTGGGCCGTTTGAGACTGAATTGGATATAAGTCCTGGAGGGGTAGCCGAATATGCTAAAGAGGTAGGAGGGCTGTCGGTATTGGCTCATCCTAAAGATATGGAAAATAAAGGGAGGCGGACAAAGAGTGAGGTAAAAGAGTTTATCTTTAATCTTGCCAGAAGGAAGTTAATCGTTGGTGTGCAAGTAGATGACCGCCGTAATAGCCGGGCCGATACTCTGAGCTATGTTAGGATGGTGAAAGAATGGAATAAACAAAATCCGTCTTGGCCTTTGGTGATGATTTCCGGTTCTGACCACCATAGTTTTGGCCCTGATTATAATTATGAATTGGGTTGCGGCAGGGTAGATAAAGAAAACCCTCAGGGTAATTTAATCCCTTGGATAGGAAAGTATGAAACTACAGTCGCTCTATTAAAAAAGAAATCTACCGCTTCGCCGCTGGGAAAAAGGTCGCTGTCCCTATTTTCCCGACAGTTTAGGCCTTAGCAAGGAAGATCAAACTCAATTGAAGAAGCTGTATCAGGTTGCCTTAACCTATTACGAGAGACATCTAAGTATACCCATAACAGGGATTGAGGGCTTACTTCGTAACTTAATCGAGAGAGGTGAAGATGACGGGGGAGAAGATAAAAATATCTCCAGTTCGCCGGCACGCAAAAGAGCAGATAAAATAGAAGCAGAGATAGTCTTACCTACTAACGCTGAATTTAAGAAGCTAGCTCCCTCGGAACAAAAAGAAAAATTTTCCAATTCGCCCTTGGAAGAAAAAAAGATACCCATACTTGCACCTACGCGGTGCAAGTATGGGTGGGTTAAGGAAATCTCCAGCCCAATTCCTGCTAGCCATCAGCTATTAGCTATAAGTTGTCAGCGAATAAAGAAATCTGCCGCCTCAGGGGTGGAGGGAGGCAGAAATAAGAAGATGAGGGATGTAGAGAAGTCTATCGGATTACTTAGGGATGGCTACGCTAAGCCCAATGCTTTTTTAAGTAGTTCATCCAGTTCTTTTTGGATTTCAAAGTTTACGCGGCCCAAGTATCTTAAAATGAGCGCATTGTGGATAGTAAGTAATTTGTCCATTTTAAATATAGAATCCCTCTTGAGACCTGTAGATGAAAACTCTGGATGGCCTGAAGTAAGTAGAAAATCAGCATTTCCAATAGGCTTAGATACTATTGAAGAAATGAAGGCGATAATTATATCATTTTTTTGTGGATTAGAGGAAATGATGACTGCAGGGCGGACTTTAGAAGAGGTAAGGTCAGTAAAAGGGAATGGTATGAGTATGATGTCGCCACGCTTAAGAGCTATTGGATTAGATTTCTTTTCCATCAAAGAGAGAGTAGATGTTTTCTTCTGGATTATTCAGGAAAGCGAGGCTTTCAGAACCCTCAGCGAGTTTACTAATGAGCATAGAAGGGATTTCATCATTATTGATAGCAATAGCAATGAGTACTTTTTGGTGTTCGGGCAACTTGAACTCCAAGTGCCCACTGAGTTTGAAAGTACCATGTTCATAAATTGCAGGAATCAACTTAGTCATTACAATTCACCCCCTAATAAAGATACTACATTCTCATTAGAAAGTCAAGAGAGGGCTACTTTTTGTGATTACAATTACAAAACCAAGTTAAAAAAGTATTTTGTTTCTATCCTAACTCATACTAATATCTTTGATTCTATTCTTGTCCAGATAACACGTAAGCAATGTGTGGGCATTGAAAGTCATTTGGTATTAGCTATAGTTGCCCAGCTAGAGAAGGCGCTAAAATTTGAAGAAAAGAGAAAGAGGGAATTATCAGATGAAATAGAGGGATTTATTTTTACAATAGATTTATCAGAGGCATTTAAGAAAGAGATACTAAAAATTAGTTTCTCAATAAAAGAGAATCAGCATCAAAAAATTACCTCCAGCCCAATTTTAACAGAATTTAGGATTTAGGATTCAGAATTCAGCATACAAGATACAAAATATGATTTACAAAATACGATTCACGAACGACGATATAAGGAAATTGCCGCCTCGGGGGTGGAAATAGTAAGTAAAAATAGCCCGGGAGTCGAAGTGTGTAGTTTCGCGCTTAACGTCCAAGAAGCAGAGGACGAAAATAGCGAGAGAGAAGTTATTATAGAGCAGGTATTAACAGAATTTAAAGAGAATGGGGTAAAGATAGGAAAAGGCGGCAAAATAAAAGGAATAAAAAAGTTAAGTGATGAGATTATCAATCAGATAAAAAAAGAAATCGAAGTGTGGCTTGGGATAAGGCCGTTATCTGAACTTAGCTGGAGTAGATGGAGATGGAAATATTGTTTAGATGAGACAAAAACAGTTAAGAGGTAAACAGACTGATATTTTATCTCGAATCATACATT